>CAMYMX010000608.1 GCA_947259605.1 uncultured Polyangiaceae bacterium
ACGATCTGAGAGTGGCGACGGAACGGGCGGCCCACGCGATCGACAGTGGAGACGCAAAACGAACCCTCGAACGCTGGGCTCATTTCACGCAAAGCGCATGACCGATTTCCTCTCCGAAATTCTCGCGCGCAAACGTCGTGAAAACGCGAGGCGACGCCGCCACGTCGCGGCCATGCGAGCAGTCGCGCGTCCGCCTCAACGCGAACGGTCCAAACGAGGAATTCGCGCCCTTCGTCGAGCACCCGGCGCTGCTCCTTCGGTGCTGGCCGAGGTTAAGTTTCGAAGTCCAAGTGCGGGTGAAATCCGTCCCTGGAGCGCGGGTGAGGGCGTGAGGGTCGCCCGGGCGTACGAGCATGCTGGGGCGGCGGCCGTCAGCGTCTTGGCCGACGGACCCGGCTTCGGAGGCTCGCCTCTATTGGTGCGGCGCGTCGCGGAGGCGGTGAGCGTTCCGGTGCTCTACAAGGGCTTCGTGCTCGATTCCGTTCAAGTCGATCTGGCGTACGACGTCGGTGCGTCGCTGGTCCTGTTGCTCGTCCGCGCTCTTTCGGATTCCGACCTTCATGCGCTCGTCGTGCAGATTCGAGAGCTCGGTATGGAACCGGTCGTCGAGGCTGCGAGCTCTGCCGAAGTGGAGCGGGCGGTTGAGGCGGGTTCGACCATCATCGGCGTCAACGCACGCAACCTGAGCACGTTCGACGTCGACATGATTGCGGCACGCGACTGCATCGCGCGAGTTCCAGCAGGCTGCGTCGCTGTGTTCATGAGTGGCGTCCGGTCAGCCGACGACTTTCGAGAAGTCGCTCGAAGTCGTGCAGATGCCGTGCTGATCGGCGAAGGCCTCATGCGCCATGAGGACCCGGGCGCTCGGCTCTCGGAGCTCTTGGGGGCGGTCTGACCGAGTCCTCGTTGGTCGGCAGCGTGACCCGAAAGCACGTGCCGGGGCCTTCCCGATCGACGATCTCGATGCGCCCTTTGTGCTGGTCGACGATCTGCCTAACCAGGGCTAGCCCAAGACCGACGCCGTGGCGCCTACCGGAATAGAACATGTCAAAAAGGCGCTCCCGATGGGCCTCCTCGATTCCAGGGCCTTCGTCGGCAACTTCCAGGAAGGCTCGACCCTTCGGATCTCTTCCAGTCCGCACCTCGACCCTACCGCCGCGAGGCGACGCCTGAAGAGCATTCTTGAGGAGGTTCCAAACGACCTGTCGCATTCGATCCGGATCGACGATCGCCTGGAGCATGGTGGTGACCAGTGAGTTGAGTCGCTCGACTTCCGAAATGACGATGCCGAGCAAGCGTGCATCCTCGCTGCTCAACGCATTGCCCTCACGAACCATCTCCACCGAGCCGGAGATCGAGCTCAGGGGGTTGCGAATCTCATGGGCCAAACCGGTGGCAAGCTGTCCGAGAGCGGCGAAGCGCTGGGCCCGTTCCGCCTGATTCCGCAGGGTCTTGATCTCCGTCAGGTCCTGGAATGCGAGCAACAAACCGGAAGGATTTCCTTCTGCGTCCAGCAGCGAGCTGAGTGTGTATCCCATCGGAAACTCGGTTTTATCCGCTCGCCTCCCTATTGTCTCGGCACGCCTTGGAGGCTCGCTCAAACGCTTGGCGCCGTACCGGGGGAGCACTTTTGATAGGGGCTGCCCCAGAAGCGAGCCGGCACGGTCCCGCAGGATCTCTACGGCCGCTCGGTTGAGTCCCAGAATGTGTCCGTCGTCATCCGCAGTGATGAGACCCGACGCAATCGAACGAACGATGTCGTCGTTGAGTCGGACGAGACGCGCCGCGCTCTGTTCCGCTTCGATGAGGCGCACGCCCGCCACCTGTGCGCGTCGCGCGAGATTGGTTGCCAGCAGTGCAACGGCTGTGATGCCGACCATGTTACTGACCAAGGCCAATTGGAAGTCGCTTGAGCTGAGAACGTATTGGCTCAGGGGTTGGTCGGGCGGTGGCGGAAGCCAGCCGAGGTTGAGCGCGAGCGCCTGCAGGAAGTAACAGGCAAGGCTTGCAGCCGCGGTGTAGTACGCGGCGCCCGTTCCGAGCGTGAGCGCAGCCGTTAGAATCTGCGCGCCGTAGAGGAAGGAGAAAATACTGCCCACGCCCCCGGTCAGATAGACGAGTCCCGTGATCAGCAGGACGTCGAGGGTGGTGATCGCCGTCGCGACACGAGTCTCACGACGGCCGCGAAGGAGCCAGACGCCAAACAGAATCGACGAGCCGTAGATCGCCGAAATCAGGATGAGCAGGAAGGTCGGCGTGAACCGCCCGTAGCGAATCGCGTCGAGCGCCAGGTACATCGTGGCGCCCAGCAGAACCGTGGCGATGATGAGTCGCCCTCCGAGAACCCACTGCAGCCGCCGATTCGAGTTGAACTCCTCTCGATCGACGGTCGGGATCTCTCGCGGTTGAATCACTCCGCTTTGACTTTACCCGCGATCGAGAAGATCGGCAGGTACATCGCAATCAGGATTGTGCCGACAATGCCGCCGATGAACACCATCATCAGGGGCTCGAGTAGCGAGGTGAGGGCCGCAACCGCGATGTCGACCTCTTCTTCGTAGAAGTCTGCGATCTTGTTCAGCATGGTATCGA
>CAMYMX010000609.1 GCA_947259605.1 uncultured Polyangiaceae bacterium
CAATCACCCAGACTTCAATTTGGCAAACCCGAATCGGGCCCGCTCGCTGCTCTTTGCCTTCGCAGCCGGCAACCCGGTTGCGTTTCATCGAGCCGACGGAGAAGCGTACCGATTCGTCGCCGACCGGGTCGTGGAGCTCGACGCGATCAACCCGCAAGTCGCCTCCCGCATCGTCTCGAGCTTCAATCAATGGCGGCGATTCGAGCCCGGCCGAGCCGCCTTGATGAGGGCCCAGCTCGAGCGCATTGCGGGTCAACTAGGGATCTCGAAGGATGTCTTGGAGATCGTCGAGCGAGCCGTCGAAGGATAGCGGTGACCTCTGTGCATGGGCGTCTCGCGGTCCTCGGCGAGCAGAAAGCTCGTATCGACAGTTCCAAGCGGCTTCATGATTCACACAGGAGTAGCCCAGCGGGCCGAGTTTTGATAGCCTGCGCCCCACTCAACTTGAAGGGGAACGAACAAATGAGCTCAATTCTCAGATACTTGGTCATTGGAACCGCGATGCTCGCGCTCAGCCTCTCGGCTGCTTGCAAGGAAGACGCCAGCCCGGCGGCAAAGGAAGTCTCTGCGGGCGCAGAGGCCGGCGCCAAGGCCGGCGTCCAAGAAGGCGTCGAAGCTGGCATGGAAGGCGGCGCCAAGGAAGGTGCCAAAGAGGGTGGCAAGGCTGCTGCCTCCGAGGTCGTCAACTAACGATCGAGGCGCTTCATGACGGAGGGGAAGAAGTCCCAGGGGCCTAGCCACGCCGTGGTTGGGGCTAGCGCCGTGGTTTTTTGCGCTGTGCTGGTGGGCGCAGCGTACTGGCTCGGGGATGGCGGAGATTCTACTGCAGTAGAGCAAACGCCCCTTGCGACTTCCAAGCTCAACGCTTTCTATGCACGATGCGACGGCGGCCCCAGCCGCGATGTGGTCGATGGGCGTCCACGAACCCGCTGCTCCAGCAAGGCGCACCCGGCGTTCATGATCGAGGTCATTGGGGAAGGTGACGAGATCGAGCGCGCGAACATGCTCGTGCCGATGGGTGGCACGATGAACCAACTCCTCGATCGAATGCTCCTAGGACTCGAAATGTTTGGGCTGGTGGCCGGTGTCGGTGCCGATGTCTTTCTGCCGAAGGAGTACACGGACGCGATCGGCACCAGTGAAACCAGGTTGGTCTACCAAGGGCGCTTGTACATCACGCAGCCCCTCACCGATGTTGGACTGATGTTTTCAGTGACCCCAGCGGCAGCCCAGCCGGAGCCCACGAAATGATTCGAACCGTTCCCGATTACGTGTACCCTGGGCCTCGATGACGAAGACAAAAGCGGTGCTCGCGGGGATTGGGCTTCTCTTCCTCGCTCTGATCTTGCTCGTCCTGGTGAACCCGCGGGCGGAGTTTGTGCTTGGGGGTGGCTTGGTCAACCTCGGGTATCGCCTGCAAGACCGGCTCAGCAGCTTCGATTTCGTGCACGACGAGTCGATCACGCCCGAGCAAATTTGGGAGGAGCTCGAACGCCAAAACGAGCTCGCTGGCGGCATGCGCGGCCTCTTTCCCCGCACCCCGCGGCATCCGGTGGTGGCGGTCCTCGCCTGCATGGACGGGCGGATCGACGTGAGCGAGCTCGTGGGCGACACCCGTCACTATTACTACGTCGTGCGCACGGCGGGCTCGGTCCTCTCGCCGGCCGAGCAAGACATGCTCGAGCTCGCCGTGCTCAATGGGGTGAAGGTCATCGTCATGACCACGCATACCGATTGCGCCGCAGAGGCTGCAGCGGCCGACCCCGAGCTGCGAGAGAAGTTCCCGGCGTTGATCTCTTTGATGGACGAGCGTGCGAAACGGGTCGAGGAGTTCATGGCACGGCCCACGATTCGAGACGCGCTCGCGGAGGGCAATCTCCTCGTCAAGCATGCTCGCATCGATACGACGACCGATCGGCTGGTCGTCGAGATCCGGCACCACGACGCGCACTGACGTTCTTGGTGCAACCGCTAGGGTGCAGCCATCTGCCGTAGCGCCTGCAGCGCAAGCGCGAGGTTCGGGCGCGACGCTTTCCGAATGTCGACCGGCTGCCCGTCGATCCAGGTGCCCAGGACCTCGATTTCCGCGAGCTCCGCAGCCGGCGTCTCGCGGGGATTCCTCGACAAGATCACGAGATCCGCCGCTTTGCCTGGCTCCAGCGAACCGCGATGTTCCTCGACGCCGAGTTGCCGCGCCGCGTTTGTGGTCATCGCACGCAGCGCCTGATCGATACTGATTCGCTCGCTTGGCCCGATCACCTCTCCGCCCTTGCGCGGAATCCGCAATATGGCTGTTCGCATCACGCGAAGCGGGCCGATCGGGGTCATCGGATTGTCGCTGTGAAGTGTCGCGCGGTGGCCTTCGCGAAACGCGGTGCCCGCGGGCATGTAGCGTCCAGCCCGATCTCCCACGATCTCCGGCAAGCGATCGCCATAGTAGTAGATGTGATCGGGAAAGAAGCTCAGCTCCAATCCGAGCGCCCTTGCGCGCTGGATCTGTGCTTTGGTGATCAAAGCGTTGTGTTCCAACCGGTGGCGGTGGTCGGGCCAAGGGTGCGCCTGAAGAACGGACTCGGCCGCATCGAGAACCA
>CAMYMX010000610.1 GCA_947259605.1 uncultured Polyangiaceae bacterium
TCGCACGACGATCGGGCGGTTGACCTCCAAATCCGCCATGGCGCCAGCCTCGAGCCCGGCGGCGAGAAGCACGACGGTTGCCAGGACCCTCCTCTTCATGAAAGTGGACACCTCAGTCGACCTTCTCGATCCGCAATCGCCGTTGGCGACGCGCCCGCTTCTCTTGCTCGAGCACGTCCGAATCATCGGTCTCGGCAAGGCCCTCATTGATCTCGAGGTCGTTCTCGTTGCGCAGGACGAGATTCAAGGTTGCATCGCGTCGTGCCTGCGCGAGCAGGCTGGCTTGGTCGATGGTGACGAGCAGCGTGACGGAGTCCGATCGAAGGGGTGAGCTTTGCGGGTCCGCTGCGCCAAAGCGATCGCCGACGGCAAGCACCAGAACGTTCTGCAACAGCGGAACCGTGACGACTTTCACCTCAGAGCCTGGCTTCGCTTTGGTGAGCAAGACGTCGACTCGATCGCCCGGGCGCATTAGGTCGGTGAACGGTCGTCTCCCCGTTCCGGCAATACTCATCGCTCGCATCCCTTTTGGAATACGGCTCGACAGCGAGCTCCGGTCCCTTGGAGCCGCTGACAGATCCGTCCAAAGCAGCGTCTGGTTGACTTCGAGGTCAATGGACGAGCGGACGCCCAAGACTCGTGGGAGCGCGCTGGCGAGCACTTGGCGTTCTTCGACATAGCTCTCGGGCAAGGTCCGCACGAGCAGCATCTGCTCGGTCAGGGGCACGCCTGCCGCGACGTCCTGGCTCATGGCGAGCAATGCAATCGGATCGCCCCCGGTAGCCTTTCGCTGAAACTGCCGAACGTAGACGCCGAGGAGCACAAAGCCCAGTGCAGCGACGATGACGGATGCGAGCAGAGCGGTGCGATTCATGGACGGTGGCCCTCGGTCATGACGGTTCAGAGACCAAAATGGAGAGCACGGTGGCGGAGGCTTGGGTGGCACGGGCGAGAACCGTGACCGTGCGGTGTCCCTGCTCCGCCGAGATCATTCGAATGTCGTCAATCACGATCGACTGAGAAGGATGCCGCTCGATGATCGTCCAGCCATTCGCCGATAGCTCGCTTCGATAGAACGAGACGAGCGCGGCCGCCGACGCGTCGGGCACCCGGTACACGACGACCCCGCTGGGTGACCCCGCCTCCCAGGCCGACAAGACGCGCTGCGACCCTCGAGGCCGAGGCACCGCTGCTACGTCAGCGCCTTGTGCGTCTGAGCCGTCCGCCGGCAACATTCGAAAGAGGTTGAAGGCTGAGTCCGCCCAAACCGTAAGAACGAACGTTTGGCCACCGGGCATGTCGGACACTCTGCGAGCACGCATGTATCGAAGCCCCCCCAGTTCGCCCAAGTCGCCAGTCTCGGAGAAGCGAAGAAATCGATCGGCGAGCGAGCGTAGGTCTCTGGGCGTGTCGCCCATGTCGAGGCAAGCAACTTGGCCAACGTCCTTGCTGCGGACCGATTGCATCGAAAGCCGCTCGGCGAGCCCTGCATTCCCGCCAGTGCATAGGGATTCATAGTGAAGGAGAACCTCGTCGAGCGAGGCAGCCACCGTTTGCGTGCGAAATGAAACGCGGACGCCGTTCAAATGCAGAACCCGGCGGGGCTCCAGAGCTGCGCCGGGATAACTCATGGTCTCCGCCTCGCTACCGGGAAGAAACGGCACAACGTCGGCATGGGCGGAACAGAGGAGAACCGCGGAAGCCAAGACGACGAGGAGCTGCAGAAACAGTCCCAGCCGGAACAAGGGTATGATCCTATCTACATACTTCACGCGCGTACTCCGTCGTTTGCAATCCTGTGCGGCAGGCGTGCTCCAGAACGTTGCCGACTCCTTCGGCGTTCCTGGAGGTCGTGTTGCACAGCAGGGTCGTCACCCCGTGCTGCGACCCGATCTCCGGACTCAGCATCGTGGGCGTCAATGCCTTCGCCACGCCCACCCCATTCGTCGCCGTGCCGAGAAAGAAACGGCCAAGCTTTCCGAGGAAGGAGTCCAAGGCGAAGCGACCGTCGCGCACTGTGAGCAGGTCATCGAGACCAGCAGCGCGAATTTCGCCTTCGATGCGCCCACACTCCCCGCTTCGACAGCTTTGCACAGGGCATTCGCCCGAGTCGGCCTGCAGCCAGGCCATTCGCCTCGCACGAGACTTGGCCTCGAGCTTGGCTCCGTACATTCCATTGAGAGCGACTACCGCTACCAGAGAGGCTGCGAATACCGGTAGACTGATCAGCGCCTCGAGCATGGCTGTTCCGTTTTCGTCTTTCAGCACTTGTCGGTTTGATGCAGTCATCGTGTCCTCAGTGGGCGGAGAAAGCGTTGATCGAGAAATCACGCGCGACGTCACAAAGGCCGGCCAGCCCGTCGAGCGAACCTCTCCCTCTGGCTCCTGAGCATGCGCTGAAAATCCCGCGCGGAATCCATTCGCGCGAGATTCGAAACCTGCGAAGCCGTGCGCGCCACCGCTGTTTCCAGAGCCACTCGGCTTTGTGCTCGGTACCATCGAAGTAGTACTCGGACTGTGCAAAGGCGAGGCGACCTACGACATGCGCCCGGTGCGCGGCGTTGTGCCCGTCCGC
>CAMYMX010000611.1 GCA_947259605.1 uncultured Polyangiaceae bacterium
TGACGGAGAGCACCGCGTTTCGTCCAAACATTCGCTACGAGGGGACGATCGACATGCTCGCACCACTGTATGACGGACAGACCCGTGCGGCGATCAAGGCTGCGGAAGCATTTCGGGCAGCGGCGGAGGCAAGCTCCGGCGCATCCCGAGAAACTGTGCTCACCATGGTTCGCTCGGCCTATCTCGATTGGATGGCGACCCACTTGACCCACGAGCTGGCGCTACGGTCGGCCGAGGATGCCAAGGTTCAGCGGCAGCGCATCGAGGAACGGGTTGCAGACGGTGACCGCGCGAGGTCCGAGCTCGATAGCGCGCGCTACGAAGAGCTCCAGGCCGAGCTCGTCGCTGCGGATGCGCAGGCGAGAGCCATCGCCGCCAAGCGGCTCCTGAAATCTGCGGTCGGTAGCGAGCTATCCCCGAGCGCAGAGCCGGACACTTCACTGCTGGGGATCGACTTCCACGTGCCCAACGTGGATTCAGGTCGGGACGCAGACGCGTTCGAGCGCCAGCGCGACGCCGCCCATCACGAAGCACGAATGCATCGCAAGGGTCGACTGCCAGTGCTCGCAATAGTCGGCCAAACCGGGCTCGCCGGCGTCAACGAGCGCGCGTTCCCGATGTACCGCCTGGGCCTCAATCTTGCGGTACCGCTCTGGGATGGGGGAAGGGCGGTCGCCCTGGCGCGCGCCGCGGACGCGCACGCTAGCGAGCTCGGCGCGCGCGCCCGCGAAGCTCGGCTCGCCCGCGAGGAAGCACGGCAACGTGCACTGCTCGATCGAGAGCACGCCGAGGGCCAGCTCGCTCTTGCCAATCGCTTGGTTTCGGTTTCACAGACGCGCGTGCAACACGCGCAGACCAGTTTCGAGCTGGGTGCAAGCGATTTCGAGGCGGTCGCGTTTGCACGCGTTGCGCTCCGCGATGCGGAGTCCCAGCGTGTTCAGATCCAAGTTGCCCGCACCGACGCCATTCTTCGGCTTAGCAGCGAACGATGAGCTAGAAACGAAAGACGTATTCTACCCAGAGCCAATGCTCTGGGTTCGGCACACGCGAAAGCGTCGACTCACGCTCATCGAGAAATACGCGCAAGTCGTAGCGCAACCGCATGACATCGCGATCGCGCAAGGTCAGCGCGACATCCAGATAGGACCAGAGCGACTGGGGTAGGCGGTGGTTGTCCCAGACGTCTTCGAAGTCATAGCGTAGCCGGCATCGGACGCGGAGCCTGTCGACGGGTCGCGCGGTGACGTTGAAGATTGCACTCAAGTCCTGCTGAAGCCGATCGCCGCCGAGCTTGCCCGCCCAGCGGTACCGAGCTTGGCCCGAGAGGCTGACGCGCCTCACTGGCGCGTAGGTGAGCTGAGTCGCGACGACAAAACGCTGCGCAGAGCCGTTTCGGTACTCACCCCAGGTCGCCCAGGTCCACCTCGACGTGATGCGCCAGTCGGTGCGCGCGAAGAGGAGGGCGTTGAGCACAGCCGTGGAGAGCTCGAGCCAAGCATCCAGCAGCGTGCGGAGCACGACCTGCCGTCGAAGCTGGGCAGTGGCACGAAACCGAGCTCCTGCTTCATCTCTTGCGCGCAGCCCGTCGAGCTCATCGGGCGCCGACACTGGACGCGCATACGGATTCGCGTAGCGTGAGCCGTAGTAGCGCAACGACAGGTCGAGCTCGCCCTTGGGCAGTGTGGTCACGCCCCGAACGAGCGCTGCGTACCCGCCTCCACCTTCCCGCTGCGAATCGAAGCTGCGTGCGACCTCCGCAAAGAAGTCTTGTTGACCAAAGCCGAACGCCGCGTCCAGTCCAATCGCCCCGAATGGCCCGCCGAAGGGCTTGCGCGAGAATTCCTGGAACCCGAGATCGGCGCCCTCGACGAGCCATCTGGGTGCCGAGCCGTAGCCGGTGATGCCCAGATGGGCCCGGTCGTTCCAGAAGTAGCTCGCGTTCGCCCCCGCCAGCCCCTCGGCGTACATCGCCGGCAGGGTTGCGAGCCTCGCCGTGCTCGCCGGCGCCGTTCGGTCCCGACCCCGCACGAAGACCGGTGGCGCGAGGCATCCGGGGTCATGGTCCCGGTGCGGATTTTCGCAGGCCGCCGCATCGACGAGCTCGATTTGCGCAATGCGGTGCACTTGATACGAGCCCCATGCATAGGCTTGAAGCCAACCCTGCCCGAGGCGAAGCTGCTTCAAACCTATCGCGACACCTGCCAGGCGGTTCGTCCATTGATAGTCGGGGGTGACTCTGACTTCTGGGCCGTTGGAACACGGTGATTCGGGAAGCTCCCCGGGGGCACGGTTGCAGCGGAGACCAAGGTCACTGGCAGCGCGCAGCTCGTAGTCCCCAAACGAGCCGTTCGGTGTGACCCGGTCCGTGACATCAAACGTCAAGCGTTGGCCGAAGCCGATACGATAGGTGCCCGCCACGAGCTCCCATCTTTCGTCATCCCATTCGACGTACAGCTTAGGGACCTCGAATCGCACGCGCTCGGGCTCGGCGCTGAGCGCCTTTCGATTCGAGTCCCAGCGGACGCGACGCAGACCGTTTCGAGTTAAGGCAGCCGCAACGCCCGTGTCTAG
>CAMYMX010000612.1 GCA_947259605.1 uncultured Polyangiaceae bacterium
ATGGTGACCGGCACCGAGTAGCCGCTTTACATTGGCCCTGAGGCTTCGTACCGTACCCGCTCGGATGTCGGGCTTTCTTTTGTCTATCGATCAGGGAACCACCGGTTCCACGGCCATGCTTCTATCTGCCGAAGGGGAGGTCTTAGGGCGGGCAAATCACGAATTTCCACAGCATTTTCCCCGTCCCGGCTGGGTCGAGCACGACCTCGAGGAGATTTGGAAAAGCGTCTGCGATGCGGTGCGCGACGCGATCGACAAGGCCGGCGTCGCAGCGACCGACTGCTTGGGCATAGGCATCACCAACCAGCGGGAGACGACCGTCCTTTGGGACCGGAAGACCGGCAAAGCCGTGCATAAAGCCATCGTCTGGCAGGACCGCCGCACGGCGGACCGCTGCCGGGAGCTCAAAGACGCCGGCAAGGAAGAGATGTTCCGCCAACGAACCGGCCTGGTCCTCGATCCGTACTTGGCTGGCACGAAGCTCGAATGGCTCCTCGACCACGTGGATGGGGCGCGGGCCCGCGCTGACAAGGGAGAGCTGGCGTTCGGGACGATCGACTCGTGGTTGGTCTATCGCTTGTCCGGCGGGAAGGTCCACGTGACCGACGCGAGCAATGCGTCACGCACGCTCTTCTACGACATCGGGAAAGGCCGATGGGACGAGGAGCTCGCCGCGGTGCTGCGCGTGCCGATGGCGCTCTTGGCCGAAGTCCGCAGCTGCTCCGAGGTCTACGCGCACACCTCCGGCGTTCCCGGGCTGCCCGACGGGATTCCAATCGCTGGCATGGCGGGCGATCAACAGGCGGCCCTGTTTGGCCAGACCTGTTTCGAGGTAGGTGACGCGAAGTGTACGTACGGCACCGGTGCGTTCCTGTTGATGAACACCGGGACGAGCTTGGTGCACTCCGACAACGGGCTCCTCACGACGATTGCCTGGCGGCTCGGCGACCAGACCGTGTATGCCCTCGAGGGGAGCGCGTTCATTGCCGGCGCCGCCGTCCAGTGGTTGCGTGATGGGCTCGGGCTGATCGCCTCCTCCGACCAGATCGAATCCAAAGCGCTGGAGGTGGACGAAACGGGCGATGTGGTTTTCGTCCCCGCCCTGGCGGGCTTGGGGGCGCCATACTGGGACCCGCATGCACGGGGCCTCATTTACGGGCTTACGAGGGACACGACGGCGGCGCACCTGGCGCGCGCGACCCTCGAGGGGATTGCTTTTCAAATCGTCGACCTGGTCGACGCCATGCAGGCCGATGCCGGTCGCCCTATTAAGCGTTTGAGGGTCGACGGTGGTGCGGCCCGCAATGACTTACTCATGCAATTTGAATCGGACATGCTCGGGGTGACGATCGATCGTCCGGAGAATGTCGAAACGACTGCCTTAGGAGCTGCTTACTTAGCTGGTATGGCCGTTGGTGTATTCACCGGCCTGGATTCTATTCTAGATGCTTACCGTATCGAGCGTAGCTTTGAGCCTCAGGTCACCCAAACCGAACGAGACGGGCACTTGGAGCGATGGCGCGACGCGGTGCGGCGGGCGCGAAGTACGATGGGAATAACATGAATGAGAATGATGTCGGGCAAGACAAACGAAACAAACAAGACAAGCATGAAGATGACGCACTAGCGGTACCTGTAGCCTGGGAGGCACTCGAAGACGCATTCGAAAACAACGCACCCGAGGTGCATAGCTACTTGCACTTCGATACCGGCGAAGTGATTCGCATCGTCGACGGCGTGGCAGACCCGTCGATGCATACTCGCATCATGAACGACGCCCGGTATCTTCGAATTGATCCGGTCTCCTCGCGCGAGCAGTATCGATGGATGGAGCGTTTCATTGCGACGGTCGAAGACGAAGAGCTGAGGCGCCGGCTCAACATCGCCATCGACGGGAAGGGCGCATTCCGGCGTTTCAAAGACGCGCTGATGAGCCATCCGGTCGACCGGGAGCGCTGGTTTGCTTTTCGGTCAGAGCGTTTGCGCTCGTGTATGGAGTCCTGGCTCACTGCGCATGGCATTCACTCCGTCGAGCGGCCCTCCTGGCACGTTCCGACGGCCCAGGAGGTTCAGCCCATCTCGGTCGCACAGCCCGTGGAGCCCCGAGCGGAACCCGTCGCTCGACCAGCCGTCAGCGACGTCCAGCGCAAGCGGCTCCACGAGCTCGTCGACGGGCTCGCGTCTGAGGACATGGAGTTGGCCCAAACCTACCTCGAGCTGCTTCGGGACCGGCGGCATGCATCGAAGCCTTCGGTGAACGCAGGCTCTGATGCCTCCGTCGCCGCGGCGGCCAAGTCCGTCGAAAACGAATAGAACCCAGGCACCGCCTCCGGCCTAGGCCGGTTTGCGCGGCTCAACCACAACATGTAGTGGGGGTCACGGTCTGACCCTCGCTTCTGGTCGCGTAAACCGTTGCAATCTCGTATGTTCAGTGATAGCGACGTCCAACTACTCCTTTGGGGGGCAGAGTGAAGATCAAGAAGCTCCAAATCGTTGGCTTCAAATCCTTCGTCGATACGACGACGGTACATTTCGACCATGACATCACCTGTGTCGTCGGGCCCAACGG
>CAMYMX010000613.1 GCA_947259605.1 uncultured Polyangiaceae bacterium
CGACCAACATCGAGGCGGAGCAGAACTTGCCCCGGTTCGACCCGCTGACCTGCTTCGACGAGAACCTCGACGACTCGTCCGGCGGTCTCCGAGCGGATGTTCGAATGCCGGTTTGCGAGAATTTCGGCGGTTGCAACCGAGGTGGGGGTCACCTTCTCGGCCTCGATCGTCGCCGCGTGCACGGGCGGCGGCGGCGCCTCGTTTGCGGCGGGGGCGGTGCCCGTGCAGCCAGCTGCCCAGAGCAGGAGCATCGGCAAGCAGGATACAAACGAAATACGCGCCACCAAGGAACCCTGTGTGTGGATTCATCGTTCGGCAAGAAGAAAAACCTCTGCGCTGGTTCAGCGCAGAACAGCGTAGGCGTTGCTCAAACAGAGCTGGTCGGGGCGTTCCGCGGTGCTGACGCCCAGAACCACGCGCCCGGCTTCGTGCCAGCTGCGGACGATGAGCGTCTCGCCCGGGTAAACCGGGTTGCTGAACTGGCCACGAAACATCGCGAGCTTGCCGGGAGCTCCGCCGCACGCGCCGCGAAGAAGAGCGCGGCCTGCGTACCCATAGGTGCAGAGCCCGTGCAGAATCGGCTTGTCGAAACCAACTTCTGCAGCGAACTGCGGGTCGGCGTGGAGCGGGTTGTAGTCACCGTTCAAGCGGTAGAGCAGCGCTTGCGTAGGCGCGAGCTTCTCGCTGAATTCGAAGTCCGGCTTTCGATCTGGCAGCGCAACACGTTCGGTCTTTGGGGGCCGGACGCCGCCAAAGCCGCCGTCGTTTCGCAGGACCAGCGTGACCTCGCCTCGGATGATCAGCGCATCGTTTTCATCGAACGCTTCGATTGCAAAGACCGACATCGCCAATCGCTTGAGGTCATAGAGGCCGGACACTCGGCCCATCACGCGGAGGCTGCCGCTTGGGCGGAGCGGCGCGAGTAGCTCCATCTGCTGGCTGTGATGAACCATCCCGCGCCGGTCGCAGGCAAGCCGATCGACGAGAGCATCGAACACCGCGAAGGTCGGAATCGTGCAATACGTGGGGAGCACCTTGGGCCCCCGGCCTTCGTAAAGATAATCCAGTTCATCGTCGGCCGACGCCCCGACGCTGAGCGCGTAGAGCACGGTGTCGCGCCAGCTGTATTCGAATTCGATGGGTGGGGCTTCGTAGCCCAAGCTCTCGGGGTCGATGGCCATCTCGCTCGGACCGAGTAGAGCGCCTGCGGGCGACGATGGCAATCCGGCGCTCCAAAGCCTAGAGTTCGGCGTGGCCAATAGAGTGAACCGAGTTGCGATCGTTTTTTCGGGCGGCCCCGCCCCGGCGGCCAACGCGGTCATCGCTGCGGCTGCGACGTCATTCCTAGAGGCCGGTATCGAAGTGCTCGGCATCTTTCACGGCTACACCAATCTTCAGGACTACGATCCTGCCAGCCATCCGATGGTCCCCTTCGAGCACTACCGCCCGCTCGCGCCCGCCGACATTCGCGGCATCCGAAACACCCGAGGCATCATCATCGGCACGGCCCGTGTCAATCCCGGCGCGACGATCGAAGCTCCTTCGGACCTCCTCGACCCGGAAAAAACCGAGCGCCTCGCGAGGATTCACCATGGGCTTGCGGACCTGGGCGTCGATGCGC
The DNA here is from genome assembly GCA_947259605.1 of uncultured Polyangiaceae bacterium. Classification (GTDB taxonomy): domain Bacteria; phylum Myxococcota_A; class Polyangia; order Polyangiales; family Houyiibacteriaceae; genus SG8-38. The sequence goes on from CAMYMX010000613.1 coordinate 1,622, forward strand.
TGATCTCGATCGGCGGCGACGACACGCTCAAGACGGCAAACTATCTCTACGAGTATCAGCGGCATCACGTTGCCGAAGAGAATCGCGTTCGCATCGTTCATTTACCGAAGACGATCGACAACGACTATCGGGGAATCGACTTCACCTTTGGTTTCTTCACAGCGGTGGACGTCATGGCCAAAGAGCTCTTGAATCTCCGGGCCGATTGCATCGCGACGAGCAGCTACTTCATGGTCGAAACCATGGGCCGCAAAGCCGGCTGGCTTTCCTACGGCGTCGCGATTGCGGGGGAGGCGAGCATGGTCGTATCGACTGAAGACGTCGAGGGCGACTTGGCGATCGAAGAAGCCCGTGTCGATCCGGTCACGGGCGAGAAAACGGTGGAGCTTCGGCTTTCCGTCACCGCTCTGGTGGACCGCATCGTCGACATGATGCTCGAGCGCGAACGTCGCGACCAGTACTACGGGACCGTGGTTCTCGCTGAAGGCCTCGCGGAGCTCTTACCCCAAAACGCCTCGGCCGGATTGCCTCGTGACGAACATGGCCACATTCGCTTGGCGTCCTTCGACCTGGCCAAAGTGGTCTGCGATCGTGTCCAAGTTCGATACGAGGAGCGAACCGGGAGGCGCAAGAAGGTTCGGCACATCCAACTCGGCTATGAGTCCCGATGTGCGCCACCGCATGCGTTTGACGTCATGCTCGCGAGCCAGCTGGGCATCGGAGCCTACCGTGCGCTGGTCGAAGAACAGCTCGACGGCCACATGGTGAGCGTGAGCGGCCAGCTGGACTTGCACTACATCGAATTCTCCAAGCTGATCAATTCGCATACCTTACGGACCGAGGTGCGCTTCATCCCGAGCGGCAGCGACTTCCACCGCCTGGCACGCTTTCTCGAGGCCCAGACCGGCCGCTTCCATGCCTGGAGCCCAGGGCAGCGTTTCGAGCCAG
>CAMYMX010000614.1 GCA_947259605.1 uncultured Polyangiaceae bacterium
CCCTTCGACACGCGGCTTAGATTTCGTCGTTCTTCTTGGCGGAGCCGCGAGATCTAGTCGCGGGATACGTATCGGCGTTATGCGTCAACTTCGCACGCACTGCCTCAACGATGGGAATGCCAGTAACATCGCTGATGTATAGTAGGTAGATCTGAAGGTCCGCAAGTTCCTCCGACACGCGCTGTCGGAACTCGTTTTGCATGAGTTCCGCGTCGGTCTCTTCCTCGCGTTTCCATAAGAACAGTTCACAGAGCTCGCCCGCCTCGATCGACAGGGCCATCGCTAGATCCTTAAGATTGTGAAACTGCAGCCACTCCCTTTCATCGCGAAACGCAGTGACGGCCGTTTGTAGATCTTCGATCGTGCTCGACATGAGCCAAGCATACACCCATTGGTTTCACTCGACTGCGAGGTTTCGCGCTAAACGTCGCCATCCTCTCCGTAGTCGTCTACGACAGTCTCACTCAAGTGCTTCAGATGCGGGAGCGCAGCAAGCTCCTCTACCGCGGCGTATGGCACAAAGGTGCAAACCTCGCGGAGTCTTCCTTCCTCGAGAGCTGCGAACACGGGTCTACGCAGCTCCCGAAACACCTTGTCTCTTCGGTCGTCGGGAGCGACGATGTGGAGTCGAATTGACATGTTCGGTTGCAAAGCGACCAAGTCGGCCATTCGCAAGATACCAGAGTAGACTGCGGTGGAGTGTTCGACTTCGAATGCCCTTACGATAGCGCGTCCGCGAATCCAGAGAAGGTCGATGTTCTCGATGGTCTGCAGTGTGGTCTCGTCGTAGTTGAGCGGAAGCTTGTCGACGAGACGTCCTTCGGCGTCGTTCCACAGCTGCTGCACACGCGCCCGGTCAGAGCGTGGTACCCATATCGAGTAACCCATCTGCGCGCCGATGCTTGCTAAGAGGGCTTGAAGTCGAATGGATTCGCGTGGTTCGACCGCCGATTCATGCGTCGCTTCAGGTTCGTCGGATTCTTTGTCCGGGACATCAACCTCTAGTTCACGACTAGGCAACCGAACGGAAAGGCGGGTGAGCAACCGTGTTTCTCGTTCCGTTAGGTGGAAGCGCATGCCCTCTTCCTTCTGCTGCAAGAGCGCGTGCTCGAGGACTCGTCCGTCCGCGTCGTCAAGCTTGTTGAGACTTCGGCGCACGGCACCAGTCCAAACCGAGCTCCCGCGCTCCACATCCTTTGTGAAGGAGAGACTGTTCCACAAAGGATCGTGCTGGACCGGAATCCCGTACTCCGGCTCTAGCACGACCTCCGGTTCTACGCGGAATCGAACGATGAAGGGATCGTTCTCGTCGGCAAAGATGGGCTCGGACGATTCAAACAAACCCTCGATCACGCGAAGGATGCCGACCCAGCGCGAGACCTTGGTGAGATAGCAGATCAGCTTATCGCCAGGTTCAAGTCGTTGCGCTGTCTTCATCTGGCTAGCCCTGAAACCGCTGACCGTGCGATCTGAGGCCCTGAATCGTTGGTGCGTTTCCGGGGAGAACAGGTTGGTGTAGTAGGCCATCTCGCTTGCGAGAATACTGAGCCAAGGGACAATGACCACAGAAAATCGAGGGATCCGGTCTTCGGATCACGAGACCGGCACGTCGAGCGCGACGGCGCGGTCGGTCTTGCCAACCTCGGGAAAAATGTTGCGGTAGAGGTGCGAGCTGGTTGGGAAGCCGTGGAGGAGGAGGATTGGCGGGGCAACGCGGGTGGATTGTCGGTATTGGGAGGCGGAGGCCGTTGAAGGCCGGGTCGGCTGAGTTTGGTTGGACGGTGGCGACAATCAGGGTCTTGCCTTGGGAGAGGCCCTGCTGCCTTGGTTTTCGGCGGCTCCCCGGGGCGAGTCCGAGTGTTGAAAAACGGCCTCATTCGATCTCGCAGGCCGAAGCCAGCGGGCTGGGGAACAAGAAAAGTGCGTCTGCCGGTTATCACCTGGAGCGGTTTCGGTGTACACATGGGTAAGCAAGGCGCTGACTCGCGCTCCCCCTCCTATCGAACCTGTAGCCCCGTGGTCGGGTCCGGCGCGAAGAAGTGGAGCTTCAGGTTGATGAAGCCACAATTCGGCTGTCCAGATGAGCCTGACGCGAGAAGAGAGCGACAAAAGATCGGTTCCACGCGATTCGCTCCTTTTGTTCGCGAGCGGGGGCGCTACACCCGACCCATGGGAAAAATGATGATGGGAATTGCCGTGGCACTCATCGTGCTCGGTCTTGGGGCCTATGTTGGAACAGGCGCGGTCAGCGTGACCGCCTTGATCCCGGCCTTCTTTGGGATCGCACTCGCGGGCCTCGGCGCGCTCGGGCTGAAAGACCGATTTCGCCTCCCCTCGGCGTACGGCGGCATCGTGCTTTCCGTCATCGGACTTTCGGGGAGCGTCTCCGGCATCCCGAAGGTCATCGCCTATCTCGGTGGCGAGGAGGTCCCGCGGCCTGCAGCAAGCATCGCGCAGTCGATCATGGCCGTGATCTTGCTCGTGCTCGTCGTGAGCCTCGTGAAGTTCGTGATCGCCGAACGCCGCCAGGCCCGAACTCCTTGAACGCACCACGCCCTTGGCG
>CAMYMX010000615.1 GCA_947259605.1 uncultured Polyangiaceae bacterium
CGCTCGGGGAGATGGGCTACAACGTCAAGTGCTTCTGCTATCAGGACAGCCCGCGTCGCGCGCACAGCATCGCCGCGCAGGGTGGAATCAACGCCGCGAAGAACTATCAAAATGACGGCGACAGTGTCTTCAGGCTGTTCTACGACACCGTGAAAGGCGGAGATTTCCGCTCGCGAGAGTCGAACGTGTACCGGCTCGCGCAGCTCAGCGTCAGCATCATCGACCAGGCCGTGGCTCAGGGCGTTCCGTTCGCGCGCGAGTACGGTGGGCTTCTCGCAAACCGTTCGTTCGGCGGCGCTCAGGTTTCCCGGACCTTCTATGCCCGAGGGCAAACGGGTCAGCAGCTGCTTCTCGGTGCGTATCAGGCGCTCTGCCGTCAGATCGAAGAGGGCACCGTGGAAATGATGCCCCGAACCGAGATGCTCGACCTGATCGTTCACGATGGTCGCGCGCGCGGCATCGTTACGCGCTGTATGAAGACCGGCAAGGTCAGCCCGCACATCGCCGACATGGTGGTTCTGTGCACCGGGGGCTACGGCAATGTCTTCTACCTTTCGACCAACGCCAAGGGCTGCAATTGCATGGCGGCATGGCGAGCGCACCGCCACGGCGCGGCGTTCGCGAACCCCTGTTACACGCAGATTCATCCGACCTGCATTCCGCAGTCCGGTAGCTACCAATCGAAGCTCACACTCATGAGCGAGTCACTTCGGAACGACGGGCGTGTTTGGGTCCCTCGCAAGAAAGAAGACGTCACCAAGCGTCCCGAAGACATTTCCGAGGAGGACCGCTACTACTACCTCGAGGAGCGTTACCCCGCATTTGGCAACCTCGTCCCCCGGGACGTGGCCTCGCGCAACGCGCTCTACGTCACCAACGAAGGCCTCGGCGTGGGCTTGGAGGTCGACGGCGAGCGGCGCGGCGTTTATCTCGATTTCGGAGACGCGATCAACCGCCTGGGTGAGCAGACGATTCGGGAGCGATACGGCAACCTCTTCGAGATGTACGAGCGCATCGCCGGTGAGAGCCCGTACAAGACACCGATGCGCATCTACCCCGCAACCCACTACACGATGGGCGGGCTGTGGGTGGACTACAACTTGCAAACCACGATCCCCGGGCTCTTTTCCGGCGGCGAGGCGAACTTTTCCGACCACGGCGCAAACCGGCTCGGTGCCTCTGCGCTGATGCAGGGCCTGGCCGACGGCTACTTCGTGCTGCCTTTCACGGTCGGCAACTACTTGGGCGAGGTGCGCACCCTGCCCGCGCTGGCCGAAGACCATCCCGATGTAACGAAGGCAGTCAGTGCGGTCGAGGAGCGAATCCACAAGCTCATGAACGCACCGGAGCCCAAGCACGCACCTGAGTACTTCCACCGTAAGCTCGGCCGGATCATCTGGACCAAATGCGGCATGTCCCGGAACAAAGAAGGCCTCGAAGAGGCCCTGCATGAGATTCCGAAGCTACGCGAACAGTTTTGGCGCGAAGTGAAAGTCATGGGAAGTGGCTCGGAGCTCAACCAGACGCTCGAGCGCGCCGGCCGGGTTGCCGACTTTTTCGAGCTTGGCGAGCTGATGTGTATCGACGCTCTGCAGCGCGAAGAAAGCTGCGGCGGTCACTTTCGCGAAGAGCACGAGGAGAACGGAGAAGCGCTCCGTGACGACGAGCGCTTCAGCTACGTGTCGGCCTGGGAGTGGACCGGAAACCCAGGCGAGCCGCGGCTCCACAAAGAGCCTCTGACCTTCGAATACGTCAAGCCCAGCAAGCGAAGTTACAAGTAGGGGGCCCATCGATGAGCGAAGAACTACTGAATCTGACCCTTCACGTATGGCGCCAAGACGGCCCCAACGACGCCGGCCGCTTCGAAACCCATCACGCAAACGGCATCTCGACGCACATGTCGTTCCTCGAGATGCTCGACGTCGTGAACGAAGACCTGATCGAAAAGGGTCAGTCACCGATCGCCTTCGACCACGACTGCCGCGAGGGCATCTGCGGCAGCTGTGGCATGGTGATCAACGGAATAGCCCACGGCCCCCAAAGGCTCACGACCTGCTGTCAGCTTCACATGCGGCAGTTCAAAAGCGGCGACGAGGTTTGGCTCGAGCCCTGGCGAGCGAGCGGCTTTCCCGTCGTGAAGGACCTGGTGGTCGACCGCTCTGCCTTCGACCGGATCATCCAGGCAGGCGGCTACATCTCGATCCGAACGGGAAGCGCTTCGGAGGCCAACGAGATGCCGATCGCGAAAGCCATTGCGGATCATGCGATGGATGCAGCGGAATGCATTGGCTGTGGTGCCTGCGTCGCAGCCTGTCCCAATGCCTCGGCCAGCCTTTTCACCGCAGCGAAGATCTCTCACCTCTCGTTGCTCCCGCAGGGGCAAGCGGAGCGTCAGGACCGAGCGCGAAAGATGGTCGCACAGATGGACGCCGAAGGCTTTGGCAGCTGCACCAACCACGGCGAGTGCGAAGCGGCCTGTCCCAAGGGCGTCAGCCTGCAATGGATTGCCCGGATGAACCGCGAGCTCGTGCGCTCGATGGTGAAGTCCGATTCGGGCGTCTA
>CAMYMX010000616.1 GCA_947259605.1 uncultured Polyangiaceae bacterium
CGAGGTCGTGGGCCGCAACGATGCGCACCAGGGCACGCGCAACCTCGGCGTCGTCGGTATCGGTGTCGCAGCCAAGTGCCTTCCGAGGGTCGGCGTACTCATTGCCGGCAATCCCTTCCCGCAAGCAAAGCTCGAGCGTATCCGAGTCCGTATCCGACTTGTGCGCCACGTTACTGATTCAAGGATAGCGAGTGTACGGGCGGACCCCCAATTGGCCGCCATCTCCGCGCGAATCGCTCCCGCCTCTGGTCACGGTCACCGACACGGGCACTGGCGCTGACACTGACACCGGCGCTGGCACTGCCCTACACTCCCTCCGCCTCCTCCCTCGCTCCGAGGGTGGCCGCTATGCCGAAACCTGGGGTCATGACGGAGGCGCGTCGCGCGGCGCGGCCACAGCGATTGACTACCTGCTCCAGGCCGGTGAGCGCTCGCATTGGCATCGCTTGGACGCCGCGGGGATCTGGCACTGGCCTCGATCTCGTGACCCAAACCGAGCCGCGGTTTCGTCGGCTGGCGCGGCCTCGCCACGCTGCTCAGACTCTTCGTTCGATGGAGATTTGGAAAGAGTTCAGCTTCGAGGCGGCGCATCTGCTTCCGAACGTGGCCGAAGGACACAAGTGCAAGCGCCTACACGGCCACTCGTATCGCGTTCGGGTTTGTGTCGAAGGCGAGCCGGATCCGGAGCTTGGCTGGGTCGTCGACTTCGCCGAAATCAAGGAGGCCTACGACCCGATTCGGCGGCGCCTCGATCACTACTACCTAAACGAGATCGAAGGCCTCGAGAACCCGACCAGCGAGGTTCTGGCTGAATGGATTTGGCGCCGTTTGAAATCGGCACTTCCGACTCTGAGCCGGATCGAGGTGAGCGAAACCTGCACCTCCGGGTGCTCGTACCGGGGCGACTGACCGATGGCCGGTGCGGCGCCGCCGAACACCATCGTGCTGCTCAGCATGGGCTACGACAGCCTGAGCACCTGGCATCAGCTGGGTCGTCCGGCCGCGGTCTACTTCGACGTGGGCTCGCAGTACACCGACCCTGAAATCAACCGATACCAGAAGCTGCGCACCTCCTCTCCCCAGCTTCTTCCGGTGCAGGACATGCGTTGGCTCGGCGAGCAGGAACAGGACGATGGCTGGGTACCGCTTCGCAATCTCGTCATGACCGTTCGGGCCGCCGCGCTTGGCTACGACGACATCGTCCTGTCGGCCCCTGCAGACTGGGCGCCCGACAAGCGGCTCACGTTCACTCTCGCGACGAGCTTGGCCCTGCGCGTGGCACAACCTGGGGTGGGCTACCGCGTTCGCCGACCTTTCAGCCACTGGACCAAGGCCAAGCTGATCGCGGCGACTCCCCAGAAGCTTCTCGAGGAGTACGCGTACTCCTGTTACGAAGGGACCGATCCTCCCTGCAGCCGATGCGCGGCCTGCGGACGAGCCACCGTTGCCCATTTGGCAGCCGGTCGTGAGCCGCCGACCAAGCTTCGCACAGGGCTCAGCTTTCGCGAGTTGATGGACCTTCGACGCGGCAGTGCAAACGGCTCGCGCCGCAGTGAAGTGGCACGGATGCGGCCGGGTGAGCTCGTGTACGTTCCGCTGCGAGGCTGGGAGCTGCTCCGCGCCTGGAATGCCTATCGCCGGCGCTGGCGCTGACGCTGGCATGATCCTCGCCGATGGCGCAGGCTCCGGCCTATGATCAAAACCGTCGTTGGCGCGTTCTCGAGCGGGGCTTTGGTGCTCGCGCTTCTCTCGTCCGTCGCACCGCGGCTCAGTGGCAGCGAAGCCAGCGCGCGTAGTTGCTATCGCCTTTGGGCCGAAGCCCAGAAGATGGGCTCGCATTATCGGCACCTGGTGTACGTCGAGAACGACTGCGAGTACTGGCTGCAGTGTTCGGTCTGGACCGACGCAGATCCGCAGCCGCCGGTCATGCTGAGCGTCGGGCCCGGCATGACCGAGCACAGAGAGACCAGCGGCAGCTCGCAGTACAGCGATCCGAAGGCGTTCGGCACCTGTCGTCGGAAGTAGGCGCGTTCAGCGATCGCGTTTCGGCACGTCGCGGTTGAGCACGCCGAGCACCGCCTGAAGGTCTTCCCAGACCGGCTTCTTGAACTCAGGGCTCCTGAGCAAGAACGCCGGGTGATACGTGGGCATGACGGGCACCCCTCGCCACTCTCCCCAAACGCCACGCCAGCGTCCCGCCGGTGGCACGCACTGCAGGTTCTCTGCTGCACAGCGGCCAAGCGCGACGATCACTTTCGGCTGCACGAGCTCGAGCTGGGGCACCAGGAAGTGCGCGCACGCCGCGGCTTCGCTTGGGAGGGGCGTCCGGTTTTCGGGGGGTCGGCATTTGACCACGTTGCAGATGTAGACGCCGTCGCGCGGGTAGCCCATTGCGGTGATCATCCGGTCGAGCAATTGCCCCGCTCGCCCGACGAACGGGAGGCCTTCCTGGTCCTCGTGATAGCCGGGGCCTTCCCCGACGAAGACCAGGTCGGTATCCGGCGTCCCGCGCGCGAAGACGCTCTGGGTGCGTCCCTTGCTGAGGTCGCAGCGCGCGCA
>CAMYMX010000617.1 GCA_947259605.1 uncultured Polyangiaceae bacterium
CGCCGTCGCGGTTCCTGTCGTCATCCATCCCGCCTCGTAGTACTAGAAGCCCGGCTACGCTAGCTGGACGCGATCGGGTAACAGACCAGTCTCCATGCGGCAGGGCCGCGATCTGCTCTTTCTGCCCATCGGGCTCATGTGGAAAGTCGAATTGCGCGGCACTGAATGCTATCTCGCCTGGCGCGAGAACCTGAAAGGGCGTCTATATCCAATGCCCTTGACGTAGGAGCCCCAGGCCGACTTCCCTTTGCGTTTTGAAGGGTGCTGACTGGATTTTCGTTTGATCGCTCTGGGATGGCGGCGGACTGGGCGAAACCCATTCGGAGAGGCCACGTAGTAGACTCGACGTCATGACCACAGAGCCCGACTTCGATTTTGGCAAAGGTTCCGTCGCGCAGAGCTATGACGACGTGCTGGTGCCGTTGATTTTTCGGCCCTGGGGCGAGCGGCTGCTCGACGAGCATGGGCCGTGGGGCGGGCGCACCGTGCTGGACCTGGCGACCGGCACCGGCGTGGTGGCGCGCTTGCTCGCAGATCGGGTTGGCTCGGACGGGCAGGTGATCGCGGCAGACATCAACCCGCAGATGCTCCACGTCGCGAGGGACCATTGCGCAGGCTCGGGGGAGCGTGTGCGGTTCGTGGAGTCCTCGGCGCACCCGCTCGAGATCGACTCGGGCGCGGTGGATGCGGTGATCTGTCAGCAGGGGTTTCAGTTTTTTCCGGAACGCGCGCAGAGCGCCGTCGAGATTTTGCGCGTGCTTCGCGATGAAGGTGTCGCGTTGGTGTCAACCTGGTGCTCGGTCGCCGAGTGCAAAGCGTTTGGTGCGATCTGCGAGGCGCTCGATGCGATCGGCGAAACCGACCTCGCGAACATGATGCGTCGGCCGTTCGACCATATGCCTGAGGACGAGCTTCAGGCGCACTTCGAGGAAGCGGGGTTCGGCTCGGTCGAGCTTCAGCGGCACGAGGCGCTGGTGACTTGTGACGGCGGACCGAAGAGCGCCATCGAGCTTGCACTTGCAACGCCGATTGGGCCGCAGTTGAGGGAGCTCACTTCTTCGCTGTTCGACGGGTTCGCCGAGGAGCTGTCTGCGCGCGCGACGGAGCTCAGCCGCGGCGAGTCCCATCTCGGAAAGTTAGTCAGCAACGTCATCGTTGCTCGGAAGTGACGCTTCTCTTGCGTGGGCGCTAGTTGACCGCGAGACAATCTTTGAGCAGGCGGAGCGATCCGGACGGGACATCACCGCAGGTGGCGTCAGCGAGCGTGTCCCAGCTTCCATTGGCGTCGACGTGGGCGTCGTATTCCCGATGGCAGACGGCGCCGTTCGTGATGCAGGGCTCAAACGCAGGCGAGACCACGATGTGTTCGAGTAGGAGAGGGCGGTTTTGGATGCGAATGAGGTAAGCGAAGTGCGTTCTAGTGGTGTGGGGCATCTTGCCACCAGCTCGTGGCGGCCAGCCGCTTCATCTCATCTATCTGCCACGCCCCTCCGCCGGCTCACTCAGCTCTGGGATTGGGCAGAACGCCTTACAAGTTAACTTTGCGTTGCCGACCAAATATGGTTACACGGCAGCGATGACTGCGGTGCGAGTACTCGGTGTACACCCCGTCGCAGCTAAGGAACCAGTGCACCTTGTTGAGATTGAGGTCATCGGCGTTGCATCCGAAGTGGACTGGGGCTCGTTTACACAACCGATGCCCGGGTCCAGTCAAGATCATTGGCAGGTGCCATACGATGAACGCCCTGTGCCTGGCCATCCGGACCGCTGGTGCTTCTTCTTCCACTACCTGGATCCAAGCCGGCCCTTGCGATCATTCGCGGGTAATCTCACGCTGCCGCCCGAGTCGCCTATTCCGTCACATCTGCGCTTCATCAAGTACGAGGAACCGTAATGCCGACGTTCTTCTTGAGGATCAGAAGTCGACTTGAAGGGCTCCGTCGGAGCCGGCCGCATCGTAGCCGCGACGAACTTCGCAATGGTTTGTCGGAACTGCTCGACAGTGTCTGCGGGTTTCGCAACATGCGCTATGTTACCGTTCGAGAAACGATGCGTAACAGAACCAGGTCAGGCCGATGGCACGCCCACCTTCCGAGCTTGTTAACACGGCCGAACCCGGCCTCGTGCTCGTCCACGGGTATGCCGATCCTCGACGAACTTCGAACTCGACAAGTCATGGAGAGGGAAGGGCGCTCGACCTTCGCATCGACGACGTCGACTGCACCGACATCGAGCGCTTCCTCGTAGAGCGTCCTCGCCTCCTTGCGCGCGTTGGGTGCTTCCCGAACGAAACGTTCTTCCACATGGACGTGGGTCGAAGCTGTGGGATTTGGTTTCATGCCCGTGTAGGGGTCGACTGAAGGCGCTTCAGCTAGGCCTTCGGATCCTTCATGGGGCCCATAACCCGACGGTCGTCGGTTCAACTCTGGCCCCTGCAACCAATCGTGGATAAATGAGATTATCGTGCTGCTCGCCTTGAGGTTGGCGGCATGATTGTTTCAGGCCCCGACGAGTTCGAGGATCGACGAAGCGCGCGAAGTTGAAGCTGGG
>CAMYMX010000618.1 GCA_947259605.1 uncultured Polyangiaceae bacterium
GCGCCGTCCTCACTCCTTTGCCGACACGATCGGCCCAGCGCGCACCAGCCACCACGCCCCAGCTGCCTGCGAGGAGGAAGAGGGGCTTGGCCAGAGCGGAGAGGATGTAGCCGCCTGCCGCCAGCGGCTTTCTGGCGCCCAGCCGATCAGAGAGGCCGCCGGCGAACACCTTGAGCAAGCTGGCGGTGGCCTCGGCGACACCCTCGATGAGCCCGATCACCGCGGTTCCCACGCCGAGCACGTTGGAGAGGAAGAGCGGGAGCACGTTCAGGATCATCTCGCTGGAGATGTCCATGAAGAAGCTCGTCGCGGAGAGTGCCCAGAGGTTGCGCGGTATTCTCCGCCGCGGCGGCGACTCAGGCTCGTGCATGGCTCTCCGGCGTGACGTGCCTCTCGGTAGCCACGCTCGCGACGTGCGGAGAGTAATCCAGGACGGAGGAACTTCAACTACCGGCCGACCCTCAGGATCAACTTCGACTTCAAGGATTCAGAGGTCGCACGACATGGATCCCACGCGGAAGCAGTGGAGGCGGCGGGAATCGAAGAACCGGACATTCTCATGACAATGTCGCAAATCCCGCATGTGAATCGGGAGATTGCGGAAACGTTGTCGATGCACGCGCTAGTCGCTGCCGTGAAACAGGAGATCGAATCCTCCTAACGGCGCTGCGTCAGCGTGAAGGGAGGACGCTTCGGGCAAGCTTGCGCAGCCCCTCGCGATCGAGCTCGACCTTCTCAGTCGGCCCGCGGTCTTTCCTGCGAGGGTCGAGATAACCCGCGTTTCCGTTGTTTCGACGACTACATCCAACCATGTCCCAATGCCAAAGCGATCGCGGCGCAGAGCTCACTTTTTGAACTTTGCGGCAGCGTCAGTAGCCGCAGACTTCAACGAGTCCCAGGCAGATTCAACGCCCTCCTTGATCGACTCCCAGGCGTCTTCACCGGCCGCTGCAATCTCCGACAGCTTCACCTTGCCTTCTTCGATGTTGCGTTCGAGCACCCTGATTTGTCGGTTGATGTCCAATTGGGCATCTGCGCTGGCCCCTGACGACTTGGCCTTGAGCTTGTCGACCTGTGCCTTCCACTCATCTAGCCGAGCCTGCATCTTCTGCTGATAGAGTTCTTTGTCGTTCATGGCGTTCTCCTTCTCTTTTTTGGATCTCATGGGCATTGCATCACGCGGCCGCGCGGCCGGCAAATGCGAAGTTGGCGGCCGCGACTTCTCCCGGCGCCCGGCGCATCAACTTCGCCGCAAGCTTCGGTCCGGGTAGCGATAGGCGCACGATGCGTCCGATGACGCTGCTCAGCTGGCGCCGAAAGCTTCCCGTGTTGTAGCTCTGTCCATAGCGCGCGCAGATCTCGCGGACGCGTGGAGCCATCTCGGGGTAGCGTGCCGCCGGGATGTCTGGGAAGAGGTGGTGCTCGATCTGGTGACTCAAGTGGCCGGTGAGCACGTGCAGCCAGCGGTTCCCCTCGATGTTCGCCGAGCCATTGAGCTGGCGCACGTACCATTGGCCGCGGCTCTCGTTCTCGGTTTCAGCTTGGTCGTAGAGGCGCACGCCCTCCGGGAAATGACCACAAAAGATGACCGCGAAGGTCCAGAGGTTGCGCGTCCCATTGGCGAAGAGGTTGCCGAGGAACACGCGCGGCGCGTTGCCGAGCGCCAGCGCCGGGAAGAAAGCGTAGTCCTTGAAGAGCTGCCAGGCCGCCTTCGTGAGGAACGGACGCGCGCGCTTGCCGAGCTGCGCAGGCGTCTGCTTGCCCGAAAAGAGCTCGTCGATACGAAGGTCGTGGCCTCCCACGCCCCATTGGAAAAAGAGCGCGAGGAACGCAGCGACGATGGGCTGCGTGAGGTGGATCGGTTTCCACTCCTGCTCGGGAGCCACGCGCAAAAAGCCGTACCCCACGTCGCGGTCCTTGCCGAGAATGTTGGTGAAGGTGTGGTGCTCATAGTTGTGCGAGTGACGCCAGTCGTCGCCCGTGCACACGTTGTCCCACTCGTAGCGGTGCGAATCGAGCGCCGGATCACGCGTCCAGTCGTACTGGCCGTGCATGATGTTGTGCCCGATCTCCATGTTCTCGAGGATCTTCGAGAGACCGAGGGCACTCGTGCCGAGCACGAAGCTCGCGGGTCCGAGACCGAAGTGCAGCAGCACCCGGCCGGCCGCCTCACTTCGGTTCGCCGTACGGATGACTTGGCGGATGTGCGCGACATCGCGCTCGCCGAGATCGGCAACGACTTCCTGTCGGAGCGCATCGAGCTCGCGACCGAACGCATCGGCCTCCTCGCGCGTTAGATTCTTGCTTTGGGTGTTCATGGGGTTTCCTTTCAGAGGTCGAGCTCCAGGTCGGAGCGGGGCATTGAAATACACAGTTGAATCTCTTGATCGGGCTCGCTCGACACCTCCCCGGTGACGAGGTTCTGCACAGTCCCCCTCCGCTTGCGGCACTTGCAGGTATGGCAAATCCCAATGCGGCAACCATGAGCCGGGCGCTCGCCGGCACGCTCGAGCTGCTCGAGCAGACTGCCTTGGCCCTTCGCCA
>CAMYMX010000619.1 GCA_947259605.1 uncultured Polyangiaceae bacterium
GCTCCAAGCGTTTTTCGAAGGGGTCGACATCGTGGTGACGGTGCACGGCTTTCGACGAAAAGCGTTTCCCCGACACGTAATGCTCGGCGGACGCAACCGCGCGCTCGCAGCCCACCTCGCTGAAACGCTGCGCCCCAGGCTCCCCGGCGCGGTCGTGGTCGCTGACCTTGCAGAGATTCCGGAGTCGATTCGAGGCGTGCATCCCAGCAACCCCGTGAACGTACCGCGGCTGGGCGGCGTGCAGGTAGAGCTATCACCAATGGTTCGAACGGACCCATCGACGCTGATCGACGCGCTTGCAGAGGCTGCGCGCACGTTTGAGGCGGGGTAGCGCTGGCACTGGTGCTGGCACTGACGCTGGCACTGACGCTGACACTGACGCTGACACTGACGCTGACACTGCCGCTGACACTGACACTGACGCTAGCGCCTGCTGCTTGGGGGCGGGGAGTTGGGTTGGGTGGGTGGTTCGGTTTAATTACACCGCCCGCCCAGACGCCTTCGGCGGTCGGTTAGTCCCGCCCCACCGCCCCCACACTATCGCCTACCCCCACCCGTAATCCTCCCTGGCGCGGCATGCGCTTCGCTCTGCCTTGCCGGTGCGTTCGCGCCGGGCTTCGCCCTGCGGGCTCGCGCTGCCGCCTGCCGTTTGGGAAGGTTGGTGGTCCTGTCTCCGTTTGGAGGGGCGCGGCGGAACGCGATGTGGGGGTTCGGCGGCGTGTGAGTGACAATCGGCAAGACAGCAACCACCCCCGATTGGCGCGAGCTCCGAGGGGCGCCTTGCGTGGCCTCAGGCCCCAAGCCCCTCCGGCCACCTTTGCAAGGCGCCCCGTCCGTCGTACCCCCGCGTCGCGTTCCGCCGCGCCCCGATCGTTACGCCATCGGATTCCCAAGAATCAAATCCGCGGCCCGCTCCGCGACCGCCACCGTCGGCGCATGCGTATTCCCCGAAGGCAGCAGCGGAAAAATCGAAGCATCCACAACCCGCAGCCCCTCGATCCCATGCACTCGCAGCTCGTGGTCGACCACCGCCGTCGGATCCTCTGCGGCGCCCATCTTCGACGAGCCCACCGGGTGATACACGCTCATCCCTTCATTCCGCCAAAACTCGAGGATCTCTTCGTCGGTCTGCACCGAGTCACCGGGCAAGATCTCGTATGTGGCGTGGGGTTTGAAGACCTCGGACTGGTAGATCTTCCTCTGCAGCTTGAAGCCCTCGATCGCGAGCTCGCGGTCGTGGTCCGTCGACAAGTAGTTGTGGATGATCTTTGGAAACGCTTTGGCGTCCGTGCTACGCGCGTGGACGCTGCCACGTGACGTGGGGCGAATGATGCACACCGTGGAGTTCACGCCGGGGTCGGGCGTAGCCACCATCTTGCCGTCCGCGTCCATGCCGCCTGCGCCAGGTGTGAAGTGGATCTGGAAAATCGGGCGCTCCGCGCCTTCGTTCGGCACGAAGCCTCCGACGTTGCAGGCCGGCATCGTGAGCGGTCCCTTCTTGCCGAACATGTACTTGAGAACCGCCAAGACGACCTTGGGGAACTTCCCGTCCTCCGAGAGGCAGTGCTTGGTCTTGACGCCCTGCTGAACCCAAATCTGGAAATGGTCTTGGAGGTTCTCGCCGACCCCGCGAAGCGCGTGCTTCACTTCGACACCAAGCCCCGCGAGCACGTCCGGGTTGCCAATCCCCGAGTGTTCGAGCAGCGGCGGCGAGTTGTACGTGCCCGCCGAGAGCACGACCTCACGGCTCGCCTTGGCCTGGTGCAATTTGCCCTTGGCGTCCTGGTACTCGATGCCCACGGCCTTCTTTCCCTCGAGCAAGATGCGCTGCGCGACCGCCTTGATGACGATGGTGAGATTTGGCCGCTTCTTCACATCGGCACTGAGAAACGCATCGGCCGAGCTCCAACGCTGGCCGCCCTTCATGTTCACCTGAACGTAGCCGATGCCCTCTTGCTTCTCGCCGTTGATGTCGTCGTTGCGCGGAATGCCCGCGCTCACGGCCGCATCGATGTACGCATCGCTGATCTCGTACTGCATCTGCACGTGCGCGACGTTCAGCTCTCCGCCCTTGGCGTGAAACTCGTTCGCCGGCCCAGGTTCGAAGTTCTCCGAGCGCTTGAAATACGGGAGCATGTTCTTGTACGCCCAGCCCCCGCAGCCCGGAAGTGCGCCCCAGTCGTCGTAATCTTGCCGCTGGCCGCGCATGTAGACCATGCCGTTGATTGAGCTGCAGCCGCCGAGCACCCGGCCCCGAACCACGCTCATCTCGCGGTCGTTCAGGTGCGGCTCGGGCTCGGTCTTGTAGAGGTTGGTGACCTTCGGGTCGTACATGAGCTGCGTGAAGCCGATCGGCATCTTGATGAGCGGGCTGTTGTCTTTGCCGCCAGCTTCGAGCAACAGAACCCGATTCTCAGGGTCCGCGGAGAGTCGATTTGCAAGGCAGCAGCCCGCCGACCCCGCACCGACGACAATAAATTCGAACACTTTTTCAGTCATCACGTCTCACCGATTTCGAGGTCGAAATCGTCGA
>CAMYMX010000620.1 GCA_947259605.1 uncultured Polyangiaceae bacterium
GTTGCATTGGGTGACGCCGAGCCGATGGGCGAGAAGGGTCGCAACGAGGTTGCCGTCGGAGTAGTTGCCGATGATGAAATCCGGGCGCGCGCCCCCGAGCTCGCCGAGCAGCTCGCGCTCGGCATCGACGGCGTAGCGTTCGAGGTACGGCCAGACCTCGAACCGCGAGATCCACTGAGGAATGACTTCGCCCGAGTGATAGTCGCGAAACGGCACCCGAAGAATGCGCGCATGCTCGGTCCCGAGGATCGGCTCGAGACGCTGGTCGCAGGTCGTTCCGTCTGCCTCCGGAATCAGACGCGACAGCACCACGATTTGCGGCTCGATGTCGAGCCCCTGGTCGTAAATCGACTCGCGCATCGCGCGTTCCAAGGCCCGGACCTGGTCGAGGATGTAAACGACCTGCCCGCCCGTGTCCGGCTTTCCGAGAACGTTGGACTGCCCGAAGAAACCGTGTGGCGAGACGATGGCAATCGAGAAAATCATCGGCATGCGCGCCAAGAAGCGTTCGAGGTTGCCCGGCGACGGGGCCTCGAGGATGTCGAGCAGAAGCTCCATCGTTTCGCGAATCTGCGCCGGCGCCCGACCCCAACCCGGTTCGAAGCCCAAGCGGCGAAGCGCGCGGCTGAGCTCGGCGCTTTCTTCCTCCTGGCCTTCGAGGGCCAGGAGCGCATTCTCGAGCGCCTCGCGGAGCTCGTCGAGGTCCCGAAGCGTCTCGTTGAGCATCAGCTGCTGTCCGCCTACCTGGTGGACCTGCAAGAAATCGAAGAGGAGCTTCTGACCGCGACCGCCGTCCATGAACAGGCGGCCCGACAGGTGACGGTTCAGAAACTCGACGCCCCGACCAATGTTGCGCGGATCTTTGAGCTTCGGAAATCCTCGTTCGAACGGGCTCAAGTCGATTTCGAGGACGTACCGGTCTCCCGGAGGGATCCCAGCCGCGATCCGCTCCTTGATGTCGAGGAACTCGGTCACGCTCAGCTCGCGACTGTGCATGTCCTCGGTGTTCACCTGCACGTACTCCCAACGCCCGACCCGCGCCCGCACCGCGAAACAGATGAAGGGCTCGTTGATGACGGCTTCCTGCGCATGCCGGATGATGGAAGGCATTGCGGTGTCCCGCAGCGGCGCACCGACCTCGGTTTCGGCGAACTGCGCGAATTCGTGCTCGAGATCCGACCAAAGTAGAAACTGGCGGTCGAGCGCCTTCAATCGCCTGAACAGGAGATAGACGGGTTCGCGGTGCGAGTGAAGGAGCTCATCGAGCGTCTGGATCATTCTTGTTCCTCGGGCGGGACTCGAATGTCCCCTAAGAAATCATACCAATCGATCCCCTCCAGGATCCCGCGTGCGTGAGGGCTCTTAGCAAAATGTACGCGTGCCCGCCCGCGAAGTCTCTCGAGCTCCGGAGTGTGGTTGCTCACGACCACGCCGAGCGTGTCTCCCGAAAGCATGTCCCAGTCGTTCCCTGAATCGCCGGCGACGAGCAGGCGCTGAGGCTCGAGGTTCCATTTGAAGCAAAAGAACCGAATCGCGAATCCGCAGGAGGCGCGGATGGGGAGCACGTCCAGATAGATCTCATGATCTAAAATGGTAGTCACCCGAAGCCCCTCTTGGCGAACGCGGCGGCGGATTTCCTTGAGATTCGGTGCGCACTTGGGGTCGAGCCGGTACCGGAGCCGATACTTCGTTTCCGACTGGTGAACGCGGTCGAGGCCAGGAATCCCCAGCAGGACCCGGTGTACTTCGGCTGGGTCCCAGCGGTAGCGAATCTGGCGCTCCCAGGAACGGTCGGGCAGCAAATGGGTTCCGTAGTGGAGCTCGGTTCCGGCGGCAGTGATGAGGACATCGGGAACCGGCATGTGGAGCTCGTCCATGAGGGCGAGCGCTTCGTTCAAGGTTCGCCCGGTGGCGATGCCGAAGCCGACCTTGGCATCGGTGCTCTCCAGGCGTTCCATCAGCGTCGCCATGGCTTCGTCGTCACCGGTCAGCGTGTCGTCGACGTCGGTCACGAGCAGCCTGTCCATGCCGGCGAGCCTGGTTTGCGGCCGATGGATGGGGACGTGGCGCGTGTCCTTCACGACCTTTCTGGCCTCTTCGACGTATCGAGCGGCGTGGCTGTCCCAGGAGTAGTTCGCATGCGCCGCGGCCAGCCCATCTTCGGACCAGCGCGACCAGCGCTGCGGGTCGCTCAGCGCGTCGCGAATCGCTTCGCCGATCGCGTTTGAATCGAGCGCATCGACCAGAATTCCGTTGTCGCAGGTCCCGATGATGTCCTGTGGGCCGCCGTCGTTCGTGGCGACCACCGGCACGCCGGTGGCCGCGGCTTCGAGTAGCGTGAGGCCGAAAGGCTCGGTGAGCGCAGGGTTGACGAACAGGCCTCTCGTCTTGGCGGCAAGCCGGTAGAGCTCAGGCACATCACGTGACTCGTGATGCTTGGGATAGGCCACGCTGCCGTAGAGTTCGTAGCGATCGATTAGCGTGAGGATCTGCGTCAAGACACGGCGCGGGCCGGCTACCATTTGGCCGAT
>CAMYMX010000621.1 GCA_947259605.1 uncultured Polyangiaceae bacterium
CCGGACTGGCATGCTGGCCGGTGGCCGAGCGAAACGGGATGATCTTCGTCTGGCACGATCGTGAAAAGAGCCAGCCCGATTGGGAGATTCCCATGCTCGACGAATGGGAAGACCCGGAGTTCCTCCCTTGGCGCCATGCGAAGCTTCAGATCAAGACACCGCCGCTCGCCATTGCAGAAAACCTCGCGGACGCCGGTCACTTCATTCCGGTGCACAACACGCACCCGGTGCCGGGCTCCTTCAGCAACACCTACACCGATCACATCGGCCAGCAGAAAATCAAGGCGGTCGCCTACCCCGTACACGGAGGCAAGGATGAGTTCGAGTCCACAGCGACCTATTACGGACCCGCGTATCAGGTCACCAAGATGTTCGGTAAGGGGCTCGGCGTGATCATCAACGCGCACACGCCAGTCGATGAGGAAAACGTGATGCTGCGGTTCGGGGTATCGATGAAAGCCACCAAGGGCATGACCGACGAGCTCATCGAACACTTCATCGACAACATGCGTGACGGCTACCTGCAGGATGTGCAGATCTGGGAAAACAAGATCTACCTCGACCGTCCCATGCTGTGCGATGGCGACGGTCCCATTGGCGAGTTCCGCCGCTGGTACGCGCAGTTCTACACGCCACGCAACGAAGCGGCCGACGCTGCCGAATAGGAGACCACGGATGGGCAACAAACCACGTTTCTCGATCCCACGCTACCCGCGGGGATGGTTCCAGGTGGCCTACTCGGATGAGATCAAGCCGGGCGAGGTCAGGCCACTCAAGTACTTCGGCGTCGAGCTCGTCATGTTCCGCACCGAAAACGGGGAGGTCAACGTACTCGACGCGTTCTGCCCACACATGGGCGCTCACCTAGGCCACGGCGGCAAAGTCGAAGGCGACGGCATCGTCTGCCCGTTTCACGCTTGGAAGTTCAACGGCGCAGGCAAGTGCACCCATGTGCCCTATGCAGAGCATCTTCCGCGCAAGGCCAGTATCACAGCTTGGCCCGTCCACGAGGTCAACGGTGTCGTCATGGTCTGGCACGACATCGAGGGGAAAGAGCCCGAGTGGGAGATTCCCACAATCCCGGAGTGGGACAACGAAGCCTGGACTCCCTATTGGCGACAGCACTGGAAGCTCCGATCCCACAACCAGGACATGTGCGAGAACGTCGTCGACAAGGCGCACTTCCGCTATGTGCATGGCATGAACATCGTGCCGCAGCCCCACACGATCGAGCTCGAGTATCCGCACATCAAGATGACCACGGACACGATCTACGAAACGCGACAAGGCGAGGTGAAGGGCGAGCTCGATGTCGAGGTCCACGGCTTTGGCTTCTCGGTGAGCCGCTTCCGAGGCATCGTCGAGACCACGAACATGGCTTCGGTCACGCCGATTGACGATGAATTCTGCGATGTGCGCTTCTCATTCACCGTCAAAAAGCTCGGCGGCGCCGATATCACGGCTGGGGTTGGGAAAGCCTTCACCAAGGAGATCGCGCGGCAACTCGAGGAAGACGCCCCGATTTGGGAGAACAAGACCTTCCTCGAGCAGCCCATGCTCTGCGACGGCGATGGGCCGGTCGCCCAGTTCCGCAAGTGGTGCAAGCACTTCTACCCAGACTGGTACCACAAACAGGCTCAAGACGAGTATGATGGCCTCAAGGAGGTGAGCAAGCCGCTCACACTGGCAGAGCGACGCAAGCGGCTTGTCGCAGCATAAATGGACAGCGGTTCCGACACATCCATCCTCGCAACTCCGGACGAGATCAGAGCTCGTATCCTGAGCGAGCACGCGCAGATCTCTGCACAGCTCGCGCGGGTCGAGGCACTGACGGAGCGTGTCGACGACGGCGACACCAAGTCGGTCGTTGCGCTGCGGGACGAGCTGCAGCAACTCGGAACGATGCTGGTCGCGCATTTGCACTACGAGGAATACCAACTCCCTTCGCTCGCCGAGGCTGGCAAAGCGGACGAGGTTGCCAAAGACTTGCGCCACGACCATCGTGGGCAGCGCGAGCTTTTCGATCGCATCATTCGCGAGCTCGACGAAACGGCGGTTGGCTCGAAGCTGGTCGTCGGGGTGCGTGAGCTCGCGCGCGCCATCCGAGACGACATGGAATACGAAGAGAGGGAACTGTTGAATAGACCTTGAGGTGGGAGCGGGCCTATGAAGATCATGTACAACCCATCGACTTGCAATCACTACGGCGTCTGCATCGAGGAGGCACCTCAGGTGTTTTCGTTCGCTGAAGATGGAAGTCTGATGATTCAAACCTACGATGTCCCCCCCGACCTCGAAGACAAGGTGCGGGACGCCTGCATGATGTGTCCGACCCAGTCGATTCAGATCGACGAGGAATAGGGTTCGGGGCTCGGGGCAGCTGAGGCTTAGATTCGGGTGAGGAGCTTCGTGGTCAGCATTCGCGACGAAGCGATGATCGGGGTCATGGTGTGGCTCGAGGCGCTGCTTGGAAAACCCGACGAGTCGAAGACGTAGACGTCGCGAGTGCCGTAGACCTGGCCGTTCAAGT
>CAMYMX010000622.1 GCA_947259605.1 uncultured Polyangiaceae bacterium
CTCCATGGCGAGAAAGAGCTGGTCATCGATGCGCCCTGCGTCGAACGACTGAACGATGTTGGCGTGTGAAAGACCCATCGCTAGCCGTGCCTCGTCGATGAACAGGGAAGCAAACTCGTCGTTCTTCGCCAGGTCCCGACGCACGACTTTCAAGGCAACCACCTTCTCGGCCCCCCCTAAGGTCGCCATCTTGGCACGGTACACCTCGCCCATGCCGCCCTCGGCAATGCGATCCAAGACTCGATAGCGCGAGATGATCTTACCGCGATCCACGTCTGCACAGAGTAACAGACCGCACATGCTGGCTTGCCACTACTGGGCGGGCCGGGCGATGACCAGCTGCGGTTCAGGCGGTTTTCGTAGGCCGAAATAGAGCCCTAGCGATGTACCTACGACCGCCACTCCAATCACGGTCCAGAACCACCATTTCCGAACGAGCGGCTTGGTCGGGGGCGCATCTGCCGGTGTAAATACGGGGTCCAGAGGGTCGAGGTCGACGCGCAGGACGCTCATCGGTTCGCCGTCCACATCGATGATGCGCGGCGCCGCCACGTGGCCGGGCGATCGAAAGACCAGGTAGTGACGCCCAACATGGAGACGCACCGACATTGGAGTGAGCCCGGCCGGCCGGCCATCGAGGTCGAGCTTCGCGCCCGAGGGCTTTGATTCCGTCGCGAGGGGTAGAGGGGCCTCCCGGCGGAGGCCGTTTCGAACTAGCTCGTATTCAGCACGCACGTCGGGTGCAAACTCCGCAGGGTCGAGCGAGGTTCGTTCAAGGCGAAGAATGACGGCTTGGCGTAGAGCATCGCGCGCGGCCTGCTGATTTCCGAGCGCCAGCTCATTGAGCGCACGCAGCAGGACAGCATCGTCGAGAGCCTCGTAGGTGTTCTCGGCATCGAGGCGTACCTCGAGCTCCTCTTGCGCACGGCTGAGCTCGTCGAGCGACGCCTGGAACGCCAAATCCCGATAGAGCCTGCGCGCCCGCAGGATACGTTGCTCGATCGACGCCATCGACGGCCCCGCATTTGTGGAGTCCGACTCGGCGACGAGTTTGTCCTCTTGCGAAAGCTCGCCACCCGCCGTGTCATTTGGGCGCAGCTCCGCGTTAGGTTCCGGCTGACCCCGACCGCCCGCGCCCGCACAGCCACCCGCAACGATCGCAAGGCTCAACAAAGCCGCCGAGGACGTACGCGTCATGGGACCTCCGGGACGAAAAGGGCCGCCTCGCCCAGCGCTTGGTAGCGGACTGTGCCCTGCTCGTTGAATATCCGTGCTCCACCGACCAGGAGCACGCTCCCGTCTTGCAAGGTTGTGAGCTGATGAAATACCGCAGAGCCAGTGAACGGAAGCGGAATCCGTTCGAGCACTTGCGGCGAGCTTTCCACGCATGCGCAAGGATCGACCGGCACTAGGAGCGCATCGTCGAGAAGATTGCTCGTGATGCTCGTCGTCCGCCCTCCCCCGACGATCAGCAGCCGTGGCGACGTGCCTCGGACGACGACCATTTCGTGGCGCGCCCGGGGCTCCGGGAGCGTGCCCGCACGAACGACGCGCATCTCGGTGGGATCGGCCTCTTCGCGGATGCACAAGATCTGGTCGAGCGCGCGATTGGCGTCCCCGGCACCCGTAATGCCGCCCGTCATGTACACCGTACCGCCGCCCGCGGGGCATTCTACGTAGGTCGCGGCCGTGGCAATCAGCCCTTGCTGATCCAGCCCCGCGGCCGGCACGCGAAAGGTGCACGGCGCCTCACCCTGCGGACAACGGTCGCCGAAATGAACGGCTTCGACAACGGGTCCGCCCGACGCCGCGCCGACACCCCCAATCGCGAGCATCGTTTGACCGTCGCCGAGCGAAACGAACCGTGGCGCCTCCCGGTAGACCAGCCCTTGAATCCCGCTGTCGGGCAAAGGCTGAGCGTCGAGATCGAAGGCCTCGAAGTCGGCAAGGCGTATCGCAGGAAAATTCGACCCACCACCGACGACCAAGCGTGAAGCCGTCGGGAGCAAAGCCGCATCTGCGAAGCAGCGCGGCGTCCCGAGCGAGCCGGTCGCGGTCGACGCCGACCCGACGATCAGCTCGACGGTGGCCTCACAAGCCGGCAAACCAGGAACGACTCCGCCGAAGACCGCTACGCCGCCCTGCGGAACGGCTTGAAGCGCCGGAAACGCGCGCGCCGTGAGCATGGAGCCCGACGCCGTGAAACCACCGGCAAACGGAGCGTATCGTTCGACGAGGGGGACGACCTCAGTCACCTCGAGGTCTGTCCGCAGCTCGATGTTCGGAACGCCGCCGGCCAGCACCGCCGAGCCATCGACCGCCGTCTCGAGCCCCGCCGCAAGACGGGCTTGAATCGGCTGAGAGAGGGTGCGGCCGAACTCATCGGCGCAACCCACCTGGATCGGGATCTCGTATCCGCCTTCTCGGTGGACGAATGGCAATGAAACACCGACCGCACGGTCGTCAGCACAGGTTCCGGAAGCGTATTGCGCCTCGAACGCCAAGGCGTACGTCACTCCAGTCCGAAGC
>CAMYMX010000623.1 GCA_947259605.1 uncultured Polyangiaceae bacterium
GATGGGGCGCGAACCACTCCATGGGAAGGTGCGGACGACTGCGTAGGCCGGCAATGGAGACGCCGCGGCCTGTACCTGCCCGAGATACCCGAGATTCCGGCTATCCTTGCCCATTTGACGGGCTTTTGGCCACATTGGGGCTCGCTGCGCACTCTAGCTGGAGAATACACGACACGGATGACGGGACCTAACGGGGTTTCTCGCGACGGGAGACTGCGCTCTTCATGGCAGCTACTCGCCGTACATATCGGTGCGTCCTGGGTAGGTCTCCAGGTCGTCGATGTGCTCGAAGACAAGATGGGATCGCCCCACCGGGTGTTCCCATTGGTCGTGGTTCTTCTGCTCATCGGGCTTCCGGTCATGCTCTTCACGGCCACGATGCGGGGCCGGCCGAGGCCTCTCGCGTCCACCTCCAGGCAATCGTGAGGGAACGCGGATGAGCGGGCTCACCGAGCGTATGAAGAGCAGCACGACTTTGCGGGTCCTGGCCGTCTATCTGGGGGCGTCTTGGGTCGTACTCCAGGTCGTGGACGTGGTCAAGCAGAACATGGGGCTCCCCGACTGGGTGATTCAGGCGAAGCCGGCGGCGCCCGCGCCGGCGGCTGCCGAATCATCGCCAGGCGAAACCGTCTCCGAGCCACAGCTCCAACCCGAGTCTGATCTGCACCCCCGGCGTCTGTTCACGTGGCGCAATGCGCTTCTTGGGGGGGCGGCGGCGTTCGTCCTCCTGGCCGTCGTCACCGCCGGCTTCATGTTCATGCGTAACCGGGGGATCGGTCCGGTCGGTTCGCTGGTTGCGAAGGGCTTGCTCGAGGAGCGCTCCCGGATCGTGCTTGCCGAGTTCGATTCCGAGGACCCGGTGCTGGCCCGGACCGTCACCGAGTCGTTCCGCGCCGACCTCACGCAATCGACCATTGTACACCTGGTCGAGCCGGATTCGATCGCCGACGCCCTGTCGCGCATGGGTCTCGAGCCGGATACCGAGCTCACCGAGGACACGGCGAGGGAACTGGCGATGCGGGATGGCTTTCCCGCGATCGTCGCCGGTGAGGTGGCGCCGCTAGGGGACGGATATGTGCTGACGGCGCGTCTCGTTTCGTCGACCGATGGAGCCGTTCTCGCGTCGGCTCGTGCCTCGGCTCGCGACCAGAACGCACTGCTTCAAGCCATCGATGAAGCGTCGTCGAAGCTACGCGAGCAAATGGGCGAATCCTACACCTCCCTGCGGGAAACGCCGTCGCTTGCCCACGTCACGACCGGCTCGCTCGAGGCCTTGAAAAAGTACACGCAGGCCGAAGACGCGCGACACAGGGAAGGGAACCCCGAAGCCGCGATCGCACTGCTCGAGGAAGCTGTCGCGATCGATACGGCGTTCGCGCTGGCGTATCGCGACCTGGCGACGATCCTGGCCAACACGCGGGGGAGTTGGGACCGCCAGATGGGTGCCCTCGAGAGCGCCTACCGGTACCGCGATCGTTTGACCGACCGGGAACGGTACCTGGTGGAAGCGGCACATGCTCAGGAAGTGCTGGACGACCGGACCCGGGCCATCCAGGCCTACGAGGCCATGCTTCGCCTGGACACTCTGGACGCCCAGGCCCTGAACAACATTGGCTTCAACTACTGGCAACAGGGCGATTTTGGGCGGGCCGGCGAGTTCTACCGAAGGGCGCGGGAGGCAGATCCCTCGGCGACGATGTACGCAGGGAACGTTGCGGCCGCGTGGGCGAACCTCGGCGAGATCGAGAAGGCCGACTCCGCGTACGCAGTGCTCGATGACATGCCGGGTAATGTCTTCTACGAGAGATGGCGGGCCCTGTTCGCCTATCAGCGAGGGGACGAAGCGCAAGCGCGGGCCAGATTCGAGGCGATGGCCGAGGAAAACGCATCGCAAACCGGTCTCGTCAGGATCTCGAAGCGGTCGCTGGGCTTCCTGGAACTCCTGCATGGTCGGCTGCGGAACGCCGACTCTTTCCTGAACGAAGCAAGTGACCTCGACGCGCGAGGAGATGCGGGGCGAGCCCGGCTCGACAAGGAGCTTGGTGACGCCTTCGTGCAGCTGACCGTGCTGGGGGACACGACGGCGGCTCTCGGACAGCTGCGCGAGGCCCTGGCCAACAACCCCCTGGAGGACATCCCGGTACTTGATCGTCCCTGGATCTGGGCTGCGAGGCTCGCCGCTCAGGCCGGGGACCCTGAGCTGGCCAGGAGTTACGTCGATGCACGCGATGCGGAGGTGAGCGAGCGCTATCTGACGATCGAGCGTCGCTACGAGCACGACCTCCGGGCGTGGATCGCGTGGGCGGAAGGCGATGCGGAGCGCGCCCTCTCCGAAATGCGAGAGCAGCCTGCAGGTACCTGTGCCAAGTGCCGGTCGATTGACTTCGCGTCGTTGTTCGAGGCGCTCGGGCAGCCAGACTCCGCGATCGCCCGCTATCGCGAGTACCTGGATACTCCGGCCAACTTCAACCTGTGGTTCGATGCGCACAGGCTCGCTCCGCTGCACGAGAGTCTCGGCCGCCTGTACGA
>CAMYMX010000624.1 GCA_947259605.1 uncultured Polyangiaceae bacterium
CGGCGACGAGGAGCTCCGCATCGAGGCGCGGGCTTTCGATGCCGCGCCCGGCGAAATCCTCCGTGGCCCAGTCGAGGACTTCGCGGATGGTCCAGGTTCGAGCGGTCACGAGCCCTCAGCGCGTGCGAACGCGCATCTTCTGTTTGGGAAGCGCGCCGGCGCTCGCCAGCACTTGCTTGGCAAGACGGCTGAGCTCGGGGCGCGTCCCCTTTTGAATGAACGCAGCCACCATGTTCGGGTCGACTTCGAGCAGCTGGTCCATCGCCTCGCGCGCTCGCCCGCGTTTCTTCGTCGCCGTATAGGTATAGACCTGCGCGCGAAGGAGCATCCCCGAAACCTGTCCAAACTCTTTGTCCTTGGGATCGTAGGTTTCGAGGAGCTTGCGCGCTTCCTCGGCGTCACCCGTGCGTGCCAACGATTCCGCCACCACTGCGGCATACATCGCTTTGGCCTTGGCCTGCGGCTGGCGGTCGAGGCGAATCTCGTTGCTGAGCTCTCGCGCATCACGCGCCCGCCCTGTCATCAGATAGAACATCGCGAGGTTGGCCCGAACATCGTCCTGCACCATCGCTGGTGCCTTGTTGATGTCGATCCCCTCCAGAATGCGAATCGCCTCCGCCGGTTCCTCCTGGGCCACGAGCTGCGCCTGGGCAATGGCGTTGAGGGCGTCCTTGCCACCAGGCGTCTGACGGGCGCGCAGTTGCTCCAGGGCCGCCAAGCGCCCCTCCTTGTCGGTCGCGCCCCTCAGGATTGCCGCGATGTCGGCCGACTTGCGGGTGAGTCGCCAGATCCAGATCAGAAAGCCGAGCGCGATGAGGGTGAGCACCCCCGCGATGATCAGGCCCACGTAGCCAATGCTCGGCTGCAGGATGCCAGCGATGACCCAGACGACGGCCAGCGCCACGCCGATGAGGCCCAGAACCTTCCAGTTCATCTTGGGCTGCTCGATTTGCTCGAGCGCCTCCGCGGCGTCTTTCGGGGCCGCCGTGATTTGCTTTTTTGGCTTCGCCACTCAGGCTCGGTACCGCGACGACCGAGGGACGGCAAGCCAAGGGGCCTCGAGGCCTGGCGGTAATCGCCCGTAAATGCTGCGGAAAGCGGCCTTTTCGCCATGCGCCTTTTCCAAAGGTAAGCTAGCTTTCATACTCGAGGTCCCCGATTTGACCGGCCCGCCGGCCGACCGGCTCCCACTGGCACTTGAGTTTGCCGGACATTTGTGAATAAATATACTAAGACTGTATTTGAGTTGGGGATTGAACGGGCATGAGCAGAAACAGACTCGGTGAGCTCCTCGTACGCGAGAAGAGAATCAGCCTCGAGCAACTGCGCGAGGCGCAGAAGCATCAGAAGGATGACAACATCAGTCTGGGCTACGCCCTAGCCCGCCTCGGCGCGATTTCCGACCAAGAGATCACCGACTTCTTGAGCGAGCAGTATCGCGTCCAGTCGATCGACCTGTCCGAGTACGAAATCGACCGAGAGATTTTGAAGCTCATCAGCCCGCAGGTTTGTGAGCGTCACAAGATCATCCCGGTCTCACGCGCCGGCAGCTCCCTCATCGTGGCCATGGCCGATCCGTCGAACCTGAACGCAATCGACGATGTGAAGTTCCTCACGGGATACAACGTCGAGCCCGTCGTTTCCTCGGAAAGCGCCATTTTGAGCGCGCTCGAAAAGGCGTACGCACAGCCGGAGATCTCCTACGACGACATCATGGAGGGCTTCGACGAGTCCGAGATCGAGGTAGCCACTACCGATGATGATGACAATCTCCTCGACCTCGAACGAGCGAGCGAGGATGCGCCGGTTGTTCGGCTTTGCAACGCGATTCTGCTCAATGCAATCAAGCAGGGGGCTTCCGACATCCACGTTGAGCCGTACGAGCGAGTCCTACGTGTCCGGTACCGCGTCGACGGCGTGCTCCACGAGGAAATGACGCCGCCGATCAAGCTCAAGAACGCCATCGCCTCGCGTTTGAAAATCATGTCCTCGCTCGACATCGCCGAGCGCCGATTGCCGCAGGATGGGCGTATCAAGCTCAAGCTCGGTAAGGGCCGCGAGATGGACTATCGTGTTTCGTCCGTCCCTACGCTCTGGGGCGAGAAGATTGTCCTTCGTCTTCTCGACAAGTCGAACCTTCAGCTCGACATGACGAAGCTCGGTTTCGAGCAGAAGCCGCTTTCGGATTTCCGCGATTCGATTCATCAGCCCTTCGGGATGGTGCTGGTCACCGGGCCGACGGGCTCCGGCAAGACGACGACGCTCTACTCCGCCATGTCGGACCTCAATGAAGTCGGCACCAACGTCAGCACGGCGGAGGATCCGATCGAGTTCAACCTGATGGGCATCAACCAGGTACAGATGCACGAAGACATCGGCCTCAACTTCGCCGCGGCGTTACGGTCGTTCCTGCGTCAGGATCCCGACATCATCATGGTCGGTGAGATTCGAGACTTCGAAACCGCCGAAATTGCGGTCAAGGCCGCGTTGACGGGTCACTTGGTCTTGTCGACACTCCACACCAACG
>CAMYMX010000625.1 GCA_947259605.1 uncultured Polyangiaceae bacterium
TCCATGCACAGCGGCAAGAAGGAAGGCGGCGGCGTGGCTGTCATCGGCATCGGCCTTCTCGCGATCGGCTCCATCGGCGTGTTCTTCGGACGCATGATTCAGAGCTCGATTTCTCGCCAGCGAGAGCTTCTCGCCGACGCCTCGGCGGTGCAGTTCACGCGCGATACCGAAGGACTGGTCGGCGCGCTCAAGAAGATCGGTGGCGCGTCGTCCAGCTCTCATCTTCAAACGCCCACGGCCGACGAAGCCAGTCACATCTTCTTTTCCGATGCGATTCGCCGCCTGCGCCTCTTCGCCGGCCTGTTCCGAACACACCCGCCGCTCGCTGAACGCATTCGCAAGCTCGAGCCGAGCTGGGACGGAGCGTTTCCCGAGGTGACGGTGCCTCGCATCTCGCAAGGCATGAGCAGCCCGCCGGGACCGCTGGGCGGTGAGGTCTACGCTTTCTCCGAAGCCCCGACCGAGCTGTCCGTGGGCCAGGCCCTCGAGCACATCGGCATCCCCCGCCCCGAGCAGGTCGCCTTTGCCCGCTCCCTTCACGCTTCCCTTCCCGACTTCTGGATTCACGCCGTCCATCAGGCCCCGATGGCGCAGGCCATGGTATTCGGGCTTCTCCTCGAGGAGCTCACCGACTCTCCAACCGCAGACCTGACGCTTCGGTTTCACTCCGAGGCGGTCGATCGGTCCTCGGCCGAGAAGATCGCGCTCGTCGACATGGCGCTGCCGACCTTGCGCAACTTGTCCGCCGACGAGTACGAGCGATTTTCCCAGGTCGTCGACGCGCTGATGCAAAGCGACCGGCGCATCGACCTGTTCGAGTACACGTTGAGCCGGATGATCCGGCGTCACCTCACGCGGCACTTCGAGGGTGCGGGCCCGGCGCCTCTCCGGTTCCGGTCGCTTCGGGCGCTCGTGCCGGACGCGCGCGTGCTGATCGCCACCCTGGCTCGGGTCGGGAGCCGAAACGATGAAGACGCGGAGCGCGCGTTTCGTCACGGCGCGCAGACACTTCACCTCGGAGACGCTGCGGGGCTTATCCTCGCGGAGAGCGAATGCACGCTGGCTGCGGTCGATCGAGCCCTCAGCCGCTACGACGCCGCGGCGCCCGCGCTCAAACAGGGCCTCATGCTGGCCTGCGCCGCCACGGTCATGGCCGACGACAGAATCACCGACCGCGAAGCGGAGCTCATCCGCGCCATCGGCGACGCGCTCGATTGTCCCGTCCCACCTTTTGTGCAATCGAGCTAACCATGGAGACACGAAGCGTCTACGAAACCGACGATGAGGTGCAGGCACTGGCTCTCCAGGAAGCTCTGGAAGCCGACGGCATCGCCGCTGTCTTAGTGAATCACCGTGATACCGCCTATCCGGGCATCACCGACCGGCAGCGGCACGGGACCGAAATCCGTGTCGAAATGGACCAAGTTGCGCAAGCAACGCAGCTGATCGAGGAGTTCCTCGCGGCCCAGCCGGTCGAAGGGCCCCCCATGGCGCCCCCCCCCGATTCGATGCCTGCTCCAGGCCTCCGCGGGCCGAGCTCCTTGATCATCATCCTGTTATTACTGACTTTATTGGGGGTCGTCGCTTATTTACTAACTGGCAAATAAGGTCTTGGATCGCACGCCATTCTGCGCTATAAATTTACTGTTAGTAAAGGAAGCGCGCGATGGACGTCACAGAGGGATACAAGCTCAGGGAGCTAGCCAAGCTTCTCAACTGGAACCCGGCTCACTGCAAAGTGATCCTCAAGCAGCTGGGCGTGGATCCGACGCAGCCCATCGACGAGGAAACCGCGGCGAAGGTCGCTCAGAAGATTCGTCGCCAGTGGCCGCCGCAGGCTGCCTGACCCCGCCTTTCGCATTTCGGCTCCAGCTCAATCGATCGCCTCGGCCATCGCGTCGACGAGGCCCGAGTAGCGTCGAGCGCGCCGGCCAAGCGCCGCGAGCAAAACTTCCTTCGGGCCGACGAGCCGCGCGGCACGGCGTGCGCGGCTGACCGCCGTGTAGACGAGCTCGCGGCTCAACATCGGTGCGTCGTCTTCCGGCAGAACGAAAAGAACTTCGTCGAACTCCGAGCCCTGTGCCTTGTGCACGCTCAGCGCGAACGCGTCGGAGTAGCGCGGTAACCTCGCCTCGGCGATGTCGCGAAAGCCTTCCGATTCGCTCTGCACCGTGGCGATCGATGGCTCGCCTTCCACCAGCATGGCGAAGTCTCCGTTGTACACCTTCAGCTCGTGGCTGTTCTCCTCGATGATGATCGGCCTGACCGCGGGCTCACGTCCTTGGGTTTGGTAGAGCCGATCGACCACGGCGGCGCCGAGCCTTCGTGTGCCGACTACACCCCTACGAAACGGACTGAGCATCACGTAGCGGGCTCGAAGGTCGAAATGCTGTTCTCGGTCTGTTGTGCCCAAGACGGTCGACCAGTGAAAAGCGGCGCGATCGAGCTCTGCGTCCAAGCCCGCCGAGCTGACCCAAGCCAGGTCTGTAGCATCGCTGACGTCGAGCAGGCGCTGGACCGTT
>CAMYMX010000626.1 GCA_947259605.1 uncultured Polyangiaceae bacterium
CATCCGAGCGGGTACGGTACGAAGCCTCAGGGCCAATGTAAAGCGGCTACTCGGTGCCGGTCACCATCGCCCGAAACCGAGGCCAAGAGTCACCGAGCCGCGCCTCGAGCCTTTCCCGAAGCGCCTCCACATCCTCGGCATCCGCACCCAGCTCGCAGGCGCGCTCCGCGCAGACCATGGCTGCCAAGATTTGATCGCGAGCAGCCAAAGACCTGGCCAACAGCGGCAGTGCTTCGCGCTCCTCTGCGCCGAGCCGGATCGCCCGACGAAGTAAGCCGATCGACTCACCGTGTTTCTCGCTTTCTGTCGATGCGCGACCGAGGGCGAGAAACAGGGTTCCTGCCTGTCCGGATTCGCCCGCCCACTGGACGCCGAGACGCAGGACTTCGTTGGCCGCTTCGAGCTCGCCGATCTTGGCGTAGGCCGCGCCGAGAAGGTCGAGGCTCATCGACAGGCGCTGGTGTACTTCCTCCGGGAGGCTCTCCGCCTCCCCCGTGCGCATGAGAATCGCGATCGGGGTCAGCCAGGGATTGAGCATCGCAATCGTCGCGCCCCAGTTGCCGTGGGCGTTTGCCGTCTCCGCCTGATCTACGATCGCGAGGTCGATGGACGGCTGCTTGGGTTGGTCGAGCCCGAGCTCCGAGCGCACTCGCTCATCGAGAACCTCCCTGAAATCCTCGAGGCTCAAGACGTGCTCGACTTCGTTGAACCGAACCTTGATCTCGGAAAGGCCGAGATCGTGTCGAAGCTCGAGCGGCGTCACGAAGAACAGGCTCGCTTCGAGCAAATAGCGCCCGCCGATGTGCGCCTGCAGCGACTCCACGTCCGCCTTCTCGGGAAGGCCCTGATTCTGCAGCGGGTTGAGCAAGGCCCGTGCGATTGCTTCGCGGAATTCGGGGATTGGCACCTGCCGTACCGTCGGCTCTTGACCCATCGAGAATTCGACCGTGGTCAGATTCTGCGTGTGTGGATTCGCGGTGAGGCTCAGGATTCGCGCGCCCGCAATCAGCGCGAGGCCAAGGGTGTTGCGGCCGATGATCTGACAGGCCTTGTCGAAATCCTTGGACTGTTTGAGCACTTCGTCGAACCAGCCGTCCGGACGCGCCGCAGACAAGTCGTAGACTTGCGGAGGGCTGCCCGACATCTCAGCCCTCGCCGCTGAGCTTGCGACGGTACCATTCGATGGTTTCGAGAAGACCTTGCTCGAGCTCGACATGTGCGCGAAAGCCGAGGAGTTCTTCCGCCTTTTTCACGTCCGGGATACGAAGCTCGACGTCGGGGAAGTCCCAGTTGACGAACTCGATCGGAGACTTGCTCTCGGTGAGACGGACGATGAGCCGCGCGAGTTGGTAGATGGTGACCGTGCTTCGTGGATTGCCGATGTTGAAGGCCTCGCCGATAGCCTCTTCGCGCTCCATCGCAAGCTCGATCGCGTCGACGATGTCGTCGATGTAGCACCAGGATCGAATCTGGTCGCCCTCATTGTGGATCAGAATTTTCTCGTCCTGCAGGGCGCGCACGACAAATGCGTGGACCGCTCCCTCTCCAACCTGCCCGGGTCCGAAGATGTTGAAGGGGCGAATCGAAACGGTAGGCAGGTTGAACTGCTTCCAGTAGTTGTGCGCAAGATGCTCGGTTGCGAGCTTGCTGACCGCATACGTCCAGCGGGCTTCTCCGACGGCGCCGAGGCTGGTCACGTCCGCCTCTCGGACACGAAACGCATAGGAGCCAAAGACTTCGCTGGTGGAGAAATCGATGACCCGCTTAATCCCGGTGCAGTCGTTGACTGCGCGGAGCACGTTCATCGTACCTTCGAGCGATATCTCCATCGTCATCACGGGGTTTTTCAGAACCGTGTCGACACCCGCAATCGAGGCCATGTGAATCACATAGTCGCAGCCGGTCACCGCGCGGCGAACGGCCGTCATGTCGCGGACATCGCCGACGACGAGCTCGACGTTGGGATGGCGGTCGAGGCCTGCCTTCGATAGCGCGTTGCGGCGCAGGATATCGAGCACTCGAACGCGATTGCCGTCCGCCAGACGTGCAGCCAGCGCGGTTCCGATGAACCCCGCACCCCCTGTAATCAGGACGTGTGCCCCCTTCAACATAATCCCCCAGCTAGCATAGACGGAAGCCGGAAGTCGAGAAACCTCAGTCCCTTTACAGGTGGCTCGCCGCGTGGGATCGTATCCCTGCTAGGGGGCGTATGGGCATCTTCAGTCGGCTTAACCGGGTGATCAAATCCAATCTGAACGCGCTGGTCGACCAGGCGGAGGACCCGGACAAGATGATCGGTCAAACCGTGACCGACATGAAATCGGCGCTCAAGCGCGCCCGCAAAGACCTCATCGAGGCGCTGGGCTCCGCGAAACGGCTCGAAAAAAAGGAGCGGGACCTCGAGCAAGAGGCGGTCGACTGGGAGCAGAAGGCGATCCTCGCACTCGAACAGGACGACGACGATCTCGCGCGAGAGGCGCTGAGGCGCAAAGCCCGGGCGCTCAGAGACGCAAAGGA
>CAMYMX010000627.1 GCA_947259605.1 uncultured Polyangiaceae bacterium
TTTCTCTTCTTCGATGCCGTCGGGATGGTTCTGATGAACGCCCTGATGGGAGCCGGCGACGTCAAGCGTGTGATGTTCATCGCCACCGGCTTTCAGTGGCTCATCTTCTTGCCGCTCGTCTACCTCTTCGGTCCGGTGATGGGCCTGGGGCTCGTCGTCGTATTCGCCGTGCAGGTGGTGTACCGCGGCCTCCAATCGATTACGTTTGCGCTGATGTGGAAGCGTGGGCGTTGGCAGTCGATCGCGCTTCACTGACCTTTGAGCTGACGCGCCGCAGTGACTGCCCCCTGGTGGGCCTCTAGCGGCGGGTCGCTCGTCATTCGACGGGCTCGCCGGTCGTCCGGTCGAGTGTCATCCAAGGCGTCCCGGCGATCTGCACTTCAATGACGTTTTCTGTAACCGTGACGGCGGGTCTGCTGGTGACGCTGCCGAGCTCGGCGCGCCAGAGCTCTTTGCCCGAGCCGACCTCTTTGGCGACGACGACGCCGGGGTCGCCCGCCTGCGCTTCATAGAGCACACCCTCGCTCAAGACCGAAGCGCTTTCGAGCTCCTGGAGGGCGCGGGTGTTGTTCTCCAGACGTGTGGCGCCGAACCAAGCGATGAGGCCGGCCGCCAGCACCAGCGCCAACAAGACCCCAACGACACGCTTCCCAGACTTGCCCTCTTCAGTCACAGCTGGTCCTTAGCATGCTCGTCCCGAGTGCCTAGCGGCGCCACATCTCCCAAATCGGCACGACGCTCATCACCAGGTAGCTGACGAGAAGAAGCAAACCCGACAGGGCATAGGCTGCCACCGAGCCGGCGTAGCCATGCGCAACCAGCCAGGGCGCTGCGATGTGGAGCACCGTCCCAAACGAACCAATCGTGACCCATGCGACCTTCGACTGCTTTCGTGCCCGGGAGAGCATGTACATGTGGCTCAAGATCAACAGGTACACCGGCATCGAGAACAGATGGAAGTGCGTGATCTCCAGAAGCTTTCGGCGGGGCATCGGTTCGAACGCCGCCAGGCTCTCGCCGTCGGGGGGAAGCACCAGCGCGGGGCCTCCGCCAATTTCCGGCTCATCCACGGGCGGTGCTGCGCCTCCGTAGTAGCCATCGGCACCGCTCAGATCGAGCCCCACCATGTCGTGCGTCAACAAGATCGTCAGCGCCAAGCCGACGAGGGTGAACACCAGGAACACCGTGTAGACGGCGCGTGCGCCGAGGGGTAGGGCGCGAAGCCTGCCGGAAGGTCGGGTGAAGTCCTGCATGGTTCGAGCTACGAAGACGTGAGCACCGCGTCATGCAGCAGCAAGGTCGCACGCTTCACGGCTTTGGCCATCGCGTGCGCGGATAGCGTTGCACCGGAGATGACGTCGATGTCGTGTCCCGGTCGAAAGCCGCTCGCCGCTTCCTTTCCTACGAACTGCTTGCGGAACCGCTTGGACCGAATCCCCTCGCCGTAGGGCTCGCGGTACGCAACCACCTCGACCCGCGTCACCCGGCCCTCTGCATCGAAGAAGGTTGCGAAATCGATGTACTCATGCTGACCGATCTCGCGATCGAAGAGTGCGTATCCGTCGACATGGTCACCTGAGTGCGCGACGTAGAAGATGTACTCTCCCTTTTCGAGCTTCTGTCCGAGGCGCTTTCCCAGCTGCTCGCGATCTTCTTCGGAAAGTTGGATACGCTGGAAGTCGACCAACTCGGACTGGCGGAACTGCTCGGAAAGAAGACCCCGGACGCTGTAATAGACCTGTGCGTGGCCGCTTGCGGCCAGGCCGGAGCCAGCCACCGCGAGAAAGAGCATGCAGGCAGCCCTATTGAAAACGCTTTTCATCTTCGTTTTCAACGATAGGGGCTGCTCAGATTCCCCGCAAGTCGAAATTCAGAGCAAATTTTGCGGGTTTAGGGCCCCTCCCCACCCAATTACCCCCCGCGCTGCCCAACCTCGGTCGAATTCAGTCCGATCCCTGAATCCTTTTTGTGGCCCGAGGGCTCTTCAGAGATGTTCCCCAGGAGGGCCCGCGAATGAACGCTGGAGCAGGGGTCTTGGAAAAGGAGTCTTGTCATGAGTGCCATCTTCCCGCGAAACGAACACCGCACCGACCGCGTGATCCGCGTAGTCCTTGGGCTCGGTCTTCTGTCACTGGTATGGATCGGGCCTCAGACAGCCTGGGGCTGGGTCGGTCTCGTTCCCTTGGTCACCGGCTTGGCAGGTCGCTGCCCGCTGTACAGGATGTTCGGGATCTCAACATGCTCGATCGGCACCCCCAAGACGAATCAACCCCCGACCCGGATCTAATTGCGCGAGCCGCCGCGGGAGACCGCCGCGCATTCGAGTGTCTCGTCGAGCGTCACGCGGCGGCGGTTCTTCGGTTGGCTACCGCGGTCACCGATGATCCGGCGAGTGCTGAAGATGTCCTGCAACAGACGTTTCTATCGGCCTATCGCAACGCGGCGGGCTTTCGTGCCGAGTCCTCCGTGCGAACTTGGCTTCTCACCATCGCGCGGAATGCGGCATACCGGCTC
>CAMYMX010000628.1 GCA_947259605.1 uncultured Polyangiaceae bacterium
AGCTCGCTGCCGTCGTTGTCGCACCAGGCGATCATCAGCCCCAACACTTTGCCGGCCGTTAGCTCAACCGGCACGTTCTTGTCTGACCCGTCCACGTAGTCGTCGGTGTAGACGTCGATCGCAAGCTCCCAGACGATCTTGTCGCCGTGCTGCCGCCAACGGCTCTGCACGTGATGGGAGTAGCTGTGTGGCAGCTTGTCGGTGCCGATGTCGATGGCCTGGTTGTCGAGCGACATGTGATAGGCGAACGCATTGTGGTTGTACTGATGATTGCCGCCTGAATAGTCCTCGTCCAGGAAGATCTCGAGGCAGTCGTCATCCCAGTACTGGACGAGCGGGTCGCGGTGGCTATCGAACAAGATGTC
The DNA here is from genome assembly GCA_947259605.1 of uncultured Polyangiaceae bacterium. GTDB lineage: Bacteria > Myxococcota_A > Polyangia > Polyangiales > Houyiibacteriaceae > SG8-38. Next base: position 366 of record CAMYMX010000628.1, read on the forward strand.
GTCGACGAGATCGACGAGAACGTAAATTCGCTCCGCCGTCCAGACCACCTTGAAGCGACCTTGGAAATCTTCCGCCGAATACTCGGGGCCGAGCCAGCGATGTGTGAGCTCGTGCCAGCGGGCTCGCTTCCAGATGGCCTCGTCCGCGACGCCGTCGACCTTGGGCGCATGCTGCGCTTTGGGAGCACGATACTCGCTGCGTCCTGGGTCGTGACTGGGGCGTTTGGCCAGCGCGGTCGTCGGTACAAGCAGCAACGCGACTGCGATCACCAAACCAAAGATGGCTCTCGTGCTAGATGAATTTGGGATTGCCATCCTTGTCCCAAAGGCCCCAGTACGCGCCGACATCGCCCTCGTCGCCGACTTTCCAGGCTTCGTCGAACGACGAGAAGTAAAAAATCTCGATCCCCTCTTCGTGCGCCCACTGGTATGCGCGGATGAAGTACTTCAGCGCGTGGTCATACGAAGGTACCGCAGCACCGAAAGGAGACCCGACGGTCGGCCAACCGGTCTCGCTGATAATGACTTTCTTGCCACCTGCGACGTTCTGCGCCCGTCGATACATCTCCTTCATGTACAACAGGGAATACTCCGCGGGGCAGCTTTCCCAAAAGGGATAGCAATTCACCAGCAGCACATCGCAGGCCGCGGCGACGCGAGGATGGTTCTCGAAGAGAAAATAGGCGTCGACAGTCCCCACCGGGACACCGGGCACGGCGGCCTTCGCGCGCTCTAGGTAATCGATCAATTGGTCTTCGGTCAGGTCTTCGCGCAGCATGACTTCGTTGCCGACCGCAAGGATGTCGGCATGGCCGGCACGGGCGACCTCGATGCCATTGCGCAGCTCGATTTCGTTCTTATCGAGCTCCTCCGATAGCCCGACCCCGACCATCGTCTTCAAACCAAACTCATGTGCGATGCGGGGCGTTTCCTGGCTGCCCTCTCTACACGAGAAACTCCGAATCCAGCGCGTATAGGGCTCGATGATCCGCAGGCGCTCGCGGATCTGGTGCTCGCTGATCTCCGTGCCTGGAGACTGCCCCTCGAGGTAAGGGCTGAACGAAAGGCCGTGAATCTTTCGTCGCAGGATGGTCCAGAGGAGCTCGACTTTGTCCTCGCGCGACATCTGCGTGAGATCCATGCCGAGAAGCCCTGGGAATCCCGGTACTTGGTAACCCGATCGTCTCAGCGAGACGGCGGCGCTCGACCGAGAGCTCACGGAGAAATCCTTATCGAAGGGTTTGGACACAACGGCTCCACTTGGGCGCAAAAGCGCGCGCCAGCGCGAGAGCTTAGCACGATCGGCCAGTGGCCGAGCGGTCGATAATTTGGGGTCCCCGGGGCGGCCAAAGACCGTCAGGGGCGCTATGAACCCTCGGTGGCTGGCTCGCTCTCTTCGAATCCACCCGCCGAGCTCGATGAGGCGCTCCGTGTAGACGTCCGCGTTCTCGGCGACCTCCTCGGCGAGGTCCTGAGACAGCAGGCGGGGCCGGATGTGTACGAAACCGTCGAGCGCATCCGCGAGCAGGGCAAAGCGCTGCGGGAAACCGATGCCAGCGATCGGGACCCGGCCCTCGCCGAGCTTTACGCGATCGTCGAGGCGCTCCCGCCCGAGAAGGTGCGCGAAGTCGTCCGGGCCTTTTCTCTCTTTCTCACGCTTGCCAACACTGCGGAACAACGACACAAGGTGCGCGAGCGACGAACCGCCCAGATGCGCGCGGCTCGGGGCGTGGTCGTCGAACCTCGACTCGATTCCTGTAGCGACACCATTGCGAAGATGATCGCCGCGGGCATCGACCCGGCGCGCGTGCACGAGGCTGCGAGCGCGCAGTATGTGGAGTTCGTGCTCACGGCCCACCCGACCCAGGTGGTCCGCCGAACGCTCCTTCAGCGATACAATCGCATTGCAGCTTCACTTCGCGCCGGCGATCGAAAGGACCTGACCCCAGATGAGCAGGACGCCGTGCGATCGCAGCTCCGACGCGACATCTCGACGGTCTGGCATACCGACGAGCTGCATCGAAGCCGCCCTACGCCCACCGACGAAGTGCGTGGCGGCCTTGCGGTTTTGGAACAGTCGCTCTGGCATGCGGTTCCGAGGTTCCTGCGGCGTTTCGACACGGCGCTCCGGTCGCAGACGGG
>CAMYMX010000629.1 GCA_947259605.1 uncultured Polyangiaceae bacterium
GAGATGACGAGGGCCAGGACGTCCTTCTCTTCGTCGACAACATCTTCCGCTTCACCCAGGCGGGCTCCGAGGTTTCCGCGCTTCTCGGTCGCATTCCTTCCGCGGTTGGTTATCAGCCTACGCTGGCGACCGAAATGGGTGAGCTCCAGGAGCGCATCACCTCGACCACCAAGGGCTCGATCACCTCGGTTCAGGCGATTTACGTGCCCGCCGATGACTTGACCGACCCGGCGCCCGCAACGACGTTTGCTCACCTGGACGCAACGACGGTTTTGTCGCGCTCGATCGCGGAGTTGGGCATCTACCCAGCGGTCGATCCGCTCGACTCGAGCTCGACCATGCTCGACCCAATGGTCCTCGGCGAGCGTCACTACCGTGTTGCGCGTGGCGTGCAGGAGACTCTGCAGAAGTACAAGGACCTCCAGGACATCATCGCGATTCTCGGCATGGACGAGCTCAGTGAAGACGACCGCATGGTCGTCGACCGCGCGCGTAAGATTCAGAAATTCCTTTCGCAGCCCTTCTTCGTCGCCGAACAGTTCACCGGCCTCAAGGGCGCGTACGTACCGCTCGAAGAGAGCGTCTCGGGCTTCGAAGAGATCCTGCAGGGCAAGCTCGACCACATCCCGGAGCAGGACTTCTACCTCAAGGGCAGCATCGAAGAGGTCAAGGAAGCTTACGCCAAGCGCTCCAAGGACTGATTGGGCCAAACGATGGCAAACTCCGAACATCTACAGCTCGACGTAGTCACACCGCAGGGCTCCGTGCTTTCCACGCGAGTGGATTCGGTTCAGGCGCCCAGCGTCGAGGGCGAGTTCGGCGTGCTTCCAAACCACCTTCCGCTCTTGGCCGCGCTCAAGTGCGGGCTCTTGGTTTGGGAAGTCGAGGGTAAGCGGAAGATCGCCGCGATCGGCCCGGGCTTCGTCGAAGGCGGGCCGGACAAGGTGCTTCTGTTGACCGATGTTTATGCGTCGCCCGAGCAGATCAATCCCGACGCCGTGCGCGAAGAATTGGCCAAGGCGGAGGAGGCCCTCAAAGCCTACGACGAGCTCTACGAAGGCCCCGACTACAACGAGCTCCAGCGCGATGTCGATTGGGCGCACGCTCGTCTCGAAGCCTACGCCGCTTCTCGCGCGGTTTAGTTACATCCGACCCGCCCACCCCCACCCGTAGTCCTCCCTCCGCGCCCTTCGCTTCGCTTGGGCTTGGCGGCGCTTTTTGCGCCGGGCTTCGCCTGATGGCTCGCGCTGCCGCCGGTGGCTTGCCTGGGACTGGGTGTGCTTATTGCTCTGCTTCGGGGGGGGGTTCGTTCCACTTGTCGAGGGCTATGAGCGCTGCCGCCTGCTCTGCCTCGATTTTGGAGCGGCCGGCGCCAGTCGCGACCGCTTCGTCGTTTAGCTCCAGCGCGACTGTGAACTCGCGATCGTGATCGGGACCGTCGGTTTCGAGGAGACGGTAGCTCGGCGTGCCGCCGAGATGCGCCTGGGCCCACTCCTGTGCGCGTGACTTGGCGTCGCGATGCCCGGGCGCGCTGGTGTGAAGACGCGGCAAAAAAACGCGGCGAGCCGCCTCGAACGCCGCGTTGCCGCCTCCATCCTGATAAATTGCTCCGATGCAGGCCTCGAGCGCGCTCGCGAGCAAGCGGGGCTTGAATCGGCCGCCCGACTTCTGTTCTCCCTTGCCGAGCCGCATGGCCTCGCCGATTCCAATCATCTCGGCGGCTTCGGAAAGCCCCTTCTCGCTGACTAGATCCGCCCTTCGACGCGTGAGTTCGCCTTCGTCCGCATCGACAAACTCCACGTACAAGAGAGAGGCGACGACGAGATCGATGACCGCATCGCCCAGGAATTCAAGGCGCTCGTTGTCGGTCGGGGCGAGGTCGGGCCGCTCGTTCTTGAACGAGGTGTGGGTGAGCGCGTCGAGCAAGAGACTGCCGTCGGCAAAAGAGTAACCGAGCTGCTCACATAGGCGTAGTGCCGCTTCATCGAGTGTCACATCGCGATTGGACATCGATTCCAACGTACCAGCTGGCCGGTGAGGGATCCATTGCCAAGCGGCGCCATGGTATAGGCCAGCCGTGGACTTTCCCCCCGACGAGCTTGAAACGGCCCGGCTGTTGTTGCGGCGTCCACGCGTCGAGGATGCGGAGCCCGCATACGAGTCGTACGCCAGCGATCCGAAGATCACTCGCTACATGACTTGGGCCGCACACACGAACCCCGCGCAGACTCGGGAATTCTTCCAACAAACGATCGACGCTTGGGACTTACGGATGGGGCACCGCGTTTGGCTCATCGAGCGCAAAGACGATGGCGTGCTCACCGGCACGATCGGATGCACCGTACACTTCCATCGCGTGGAAGTCGGCTTCGCGCTCGGAAGTCGGTTCTGGGGTCGAGGATACATGCCCGAAGCGCTGTCGAAAGTCTGTGAAGCGGCCTTTGCGGACCAGCGGATCGCACGCGTCCAGGCGCTCTGCGACGAAGAAAACGCGCAGT
>CAMYMX010000630.1 GCA_947259605.1 uncultured Polyangiaceae bacterium
TCCAAAGCAAAAGCCCGGCCGAAGCCCGGCTCTGCGATGGTGACCCCAAGTACGCGAAGTTGGAACCAATTTTGCGTTTTAATTGAAGAGTGGAACGAGCTTCGGATCGCAGCCTGACGAGCCACCGCGAATCCGGCGCGGGCGGAGACCTGAGCCCGCCAGAATGGTAAGTACCGAACGTGACGTGGTTTGCAAAGATGGTTTCGGCTTCGTGGTTGGCGCTTGTCCTCGGGGTCTGCGCTTGCCGGTCGGACGGGAGCGGGCAGGGAGCGGCAGCCGGCGTTGGAGGTGCTGGCGGGACCGCTGGGACGGGCGATCCGGCGACACTCGTCTTGACGGTGATCGACGATTCCACCGGCAAGCCGACTCCAGCGCGGGTCGAGATTCTGGCCTCTGACGAGCAATACTACGTAGCTGACGACGCCCTGCCGGCGGGCGGTGATTGCGACATGAGTGACAAGGGTGCGGGGTTGGTGGATCTCGAAACGACACTCGCGTCGTTCTCGGAAGAGATTTGGAACCCCTACCGCAAGTCGACCCAGTTTTACAGCAGTGGCGAATCCAAGATCCGCGTCCCGGCAGGTGAGGTGAACGTTCGCGTTTTCAAGGGGCCGGAATACGGCGTGTCGTGGAGCAAGGTCGAAGTCGCCGCGGGCGAGTCCGTGGCTCTTGAAGAACGGCTCAAACGTTGGATCGATATGCCAGCAAGGAGTTGGTACAGCTCGGATGTGCACTTGCACATCCCGCGGCCGGTGCCGGACCTTGATCCGCTAATCTCCAAGATGATGCAGGCCGAGGATCTGCGCGTGGCGAATCTTCTGCAGATGGGCAAAGTACGAAACTCGAACATCGCTCCACAACATCACCATGGCGCTAAGGGCGTATATGAAGAAGACGGGTACATCCTTGCCGCTGGTCAGGAGAATCCCCGGACGCACTTCCTAGGCCACACGATTTCGCTTGGCACAAAGACTCCCATCCATTTGCCGGAGCGATACCTCATCTACCGTTTGTTCTGGGAGAAGGCCGCGAGACAGGGAGGGATCAATGGGTTCGCGCATGCCTGGATGCACGATGGTGAGATGCTAGCGGCGCACAGCGGTATCGCGCTCTTGTTGCCGCACGACCTGCTGAATTTCCTCGAGGTCCTGCAGTTCAATCGCGGCGATTACGAGCTTTGGTACGAGATTCTGAACCTCGGCTTCAAAGTCGCGCCCACTGCTGGTTCGGATTTCCCTTGCGCAGAGCAAACCCTTCCCGGCCATGAACGGTTCTACACGAAGGTGGAGGGCGAGCTCAGCTACGCGTCGTGGATCGAAGCTGTGCGTGAAGGCAGAACATTCGTGACGACAGGACCGATGATCGAGCTCAAGGTGAACGGGCAGGACATCGGCAGCGAGCTCGGGTTGGAGAAGGGCGCATCCGTTTCGATTTCCGGTAGTGTATCCTTCGATGAGAGCAAGGAATTCGTCAAACTAGTCGAGATTGTGATGAACGGGCACGTGATCGGACGCGTGGCCAACAAGAGCGACGATTCAGGACGAGTTGAGTTCGAACTGGAGAGCGTGATCGAGGAGCCATCCTGGATAGCGATTCGCGGGTCGGGCTATTCGAAGTTGGAAAGCGTCTGGTCCGAACCATTTCATTTCAGCCTCTGGAAGCCGAGCAGCAACTTCCATTCCGCGCCAATCTACGTTTCGGTCAAGGGGATGGACGGTACTAGAAGCGAGCGGAGCAAACGGGTGGCTGCGACCTACCTCGCGCGACTCGATGACCTCGAGGCGATGCTGGCCGAAGAAAACATGGAGTTTCTCGCCAATCACATCGAGCTCCCGTGGGGGGACGATGCCCCAAGAGAGACGCTCTTTGCCAACCGCGAGTCGCTCCTTGCCGAGATCAAAGCCGCTCGGGCCTTTTTTGAGAAGCTGACCGCAGAGTGAACAGACCATGAACGTCTCAGCAACTCGTCACGCCAACTGTTGGCCTAGGTAACCGATGAGCGTTGCCCTCGTTTCGAGGTGTCTTTTTGCAAAGAAAAAGCCCGACCGAAGCGGGCTTTGATGGTGGTGACCCCAACGATGCGAAGTTGGAACCAATTTTTCGCTTTCATTGAAGCGTGGGACGAGCTTCGGATGGCCGCATGATGGGCTTGGACGACGTCAGTCCATGGACAGCCGCGCCGCACTGCGCGGGGCTAAAGCGGTTGCTGCGCTCGACTCGTAGATGTCGAGCCGTCGGCAACGCACGCGAGGGTCCGAGCTCCGTCCGCTGGGTCACCTGCGCAATCATCGCGGTTCACACCTCGCGACGGAAATGAATCGCCCCGGCTTTGCCGGAGGCTCTGAGGTGCCCAGTGGCCTAAGAATGCTCGCGCACAAACTGCGAGCACCGAAAAATCTGCGCTTTGGCCGCTGCGACACGTCGCGCCCAAGAGCCGCCCAGGTCGCGCATGCACTCCGAAATCACTATCCGACACCCTGGCACGCCCATTGC
>CAMYMX010000631.1 GCA_947259605.1 uncultured Polyangiaceae bacterium
CGAGGTCGTTGACGTTCACATTCCAAAGGACCGCGAGTCCGGCCGCCCCAGGGGGTTCGCATTCGTCCGGTTCGCAGCAGAAGAGCACGCCGCGCAAGCCGTCGAAAAGTTTCACGGTCGTGAAGTCGGCGGGCGTGATTTGCGGCTCGATATCGCGGAAGACCGGCCACGGCCTCCCCGCCAGCGCCGTGATTTCGGCGGTCCTCCGCCTGACCGTTATGGCGGCGGCGACCCGGGTGGTGGCGATTTCGATCGCGGTGGAAGCTACGACCGCGGTGGTGGTGGCGGCGGCGACAGTCGTTCCTTCGACCGGCCGAAGAAGCCCAAGGGCAGTCGCCGAGGGCTGCGCGGAAAAAAGCGAAGCCTGTAACGGCGTCGTGCTCCTGGCGTCTTTCGCCTCTTGAGCACCAGCACAAGCCGCGTGACAGCTTAAAAATCTCGGGCGAGGTGTGAACCCCGCCCGAGTGCCCGTTTTTGTTGTACCCCAAGGAGTATGAACCCGATTCACCATGTCGGCGGGTCGCTAAACGGCCGCCGACAGTCCTACGGTAAAGCTCCGAAAACACGGTTGTCAACAAGTATTTTAGTTCACATTCATGGAAAGGTTCCGGGGCCCCGAGATGAGCGCGCGGATCGCGCTTCGAGGGGTGCGGGCGCCAGCCCTCTGGTATGGTCCCATCGCCGCATGCAAGGGGGACAGTCGAGCTTGGCCAGCCTTGGCCTGGGCCACGGAGAATCGGTGGAGTTCTCGGTTCGCGGCGCGTGCATGCGGTCGATCGGCGATGGCGAGTCTGTACACGTGCGCAGACAGCGGCTCTACCTGCCCGGAGACGTGATCGTGGTGCGGCGCCGGGACCACTGGAACGCGCATCGATTCTTGGGCTACGCGCCGAGCGTTCACGGCCTCGTGGCGCTGACGCAGTCTGACGATGGTGCCAAGCGGGACCCAGCGGCACACGTAAGCGCAATCGTGGGCCGGGTAACATCGGAGGTCCGGCCCTCCGATCGGCTGACCGCGCTCGCGAAGTATGCACGCGCCATGGCTCTCCGAGCAGCCGGGGTCAGCCGGTGAGCGCAGTGACCATCGGGTTCGCCGGGTCCCGCTATCGCTTCGCCGGACTGAACCCAGAGCAGGACGACCTCGTGCGTTCGCGGTTCCAACCGTTGCTGCGAAGGGACGATGGGGATGCGGACGTCCACGTCGACATTCACTACGACCCCCACGCGGGTGCCTTCATGCGAAGGCCGGCCGGGCCGACCGAGTATCGAGTCGCGGTGGCGCATGGCGATGAGCGCATTGCAGTCGCCGGCATCGGCTTCACCGCCAATCTCGACCGCAGCCCTCTTCGGGCGCAAATGCAGACCTGCCTCAGCGACGAATGGTTCTCGGGCGCCTTCGAGAACCTGTTTCGGGTCATCGCCTGCTATCGGCTCTTCGGTCAGGGGGCGCTCGTCATGCACAGCGCCGCGTTCACCGACGGCGCCCGGGGCTTCCTCTTCTGCGGGCGCTCAGGAGCAGGGAAGACGACCCTTTGCGGCTTGGCGGACGAGCTCGACCTGGAGATTCTCAGTGACGAGCTCAACGCGATCACGCCATCCAGCGGTTCGTTCGAGATCTTGGCCATGCCATTCGCAGGTGACTTCGGGGGTGAGCCCCGGCCGCACCCGCCCTACGCGCTCACCGGCTTGCTCGGCCTCTCCCACGGTGTCGCACCGTCGGTGAGCGACTGCTCGAAAGCCGAGGCAGTCTCGCGTATCGTCGCCTCGTGCCCGTACCTGAATGCAGACCCCTTGCTCGTCGACGAGCTTACGTCGCGCGTCGCCGAGCTGGTGGAACGAGCCCCGGTGCGCATTCTCTCTTTCTCGATGGACACCCATTTCTGGAGCGTGTTGAATCATGAGTACCGAAGCCCCGACGCAACAGTATCGAGTTGACCCTCACGCGAGGTTCCGGGTGATGGACGATGAAGGCATCTTCGTGCTGCAGGAGGCCGGCGAGGTGCTCGTCGTCAATCAGGTCGGGGCTTTCATCGTGGAGCACCTCGAGAGCTCGCGTAGCCTCGATGAGCTGGTCGCCGCGATCACCGAACGCTACGAAATCGACGCCGAGCGCGCCCGGGCCGATGCAAGGTCTCTTCTCGATGCATTGCTCGAAGCAGGCGCCATCAGCCAGATATGAGATACTCCGACACGGTCAAGCGAACGTGGAATGACAACCGGCTGATGTCGGTGCTGCTCGAGCTGACCTATGCGTGCAACCTCAATTGCTCGTTTTGCTACAACGACCTGACCCTCGGCGGACAGCGGCTTTCACTCGAGCAGTATCGAGCGCTGCTCGATGACCTGGCGTCCCTTGGCGTGCTCAACCTTACGTTGAGCGGCGGCGAGCCACTCGCACACCCGCGCTTTTTCGAGATCGCGAGCCATGCTAGGCGCCTCGGGTTCGTCATCCGGCTCAAGACCAATGGGCATGCGCTCCGAGAATCCGTGGC
>CAMYMX010000632.1 GCA_947259605.1 uncultured Polyangiaceae bacterium
TTCTCTACGGCTTGCAAATCGCGGATGCGTGGATTCGCTGCGGCATGTACAAGCGCGTCGCGTTAGTCGGCGCCGAGGTTCACTCGACCGCCCTCGATTTCAGTGACGAAGGCCGCGACGTGACGGTTCTGTTCGGCGACGGCGCCGCCTGCGCGATCCTTGGGCCGACCGACGATGAGAATCGGGGTCTCATCGACGTTGAAGTCCACGCAGATGGAAGCGGCGCGAAGGAGCTTTGGCTCGAAGCGCCCGCTAGCGCCTACATGCCGCGCCTCACGCACGAAATGATCGACGATAAAACGGTGCATCCGGCGATGAACGGGCGCAATGTGTTTCGATGGGCCACGGCGAAAATGCCTGAGGTCAGTCTCTCGGTGTTGGAACGCAACGGCGTGTCGATTGACGAGCTCGATCTCATGGTCCCGCATCAGGCCAACAAACGAATCAACGAGTTCGTTTCACAGAAGCTCAAAATCGCGCCCGAGAAGGTCGTCCATAACATCCAGAAGTACGGGAACACCACCGCGGCTTCCATTCCGCTCGCGCTCAGCGAAGCCGTTCAGGAAGGGCGCGCCAAAAAGGGCGACCTGATTCTAATGCCTGCATTTGGTGCCGGTTTTACCTGGGGCGCCGCACTTCTGCGGCTCTAGCGCCTTGTCGTCCAAGGCCGATCGCGTGGCCGTCGTCCTGAACGGCAACGCCAGGCAGGTGACGGACGAGCTCATCGAAAGCTTCGACCAGCTGGTCGGCAGCGGCGATCTGTTCCTGTCGCGGAGCCTCGATGAGGCGTACGGTATCGCGGTCGACATCGTCGAATCCGGTTATCCAGTGGTGCTGACAGGAGGCGGCGACGGCACATTCGTACAAATGGTCACTTCGATCAGCAAAGAGGCCCGAAGCCGGAATCAAGAGCCGCCCAGCTTCGGTCTGTTGAGACTGGGCACCGGCAACTCGCTCGCCTGGGCACTTGGCGCTGGGACCTCGCGAAAAGGCGTGTTCGCCGACTTGGCACGGCTGCGCCATGACAGCGCTCATCGGGACGTGCGTCTCATCGAAGCGCAGGATCTACTCACCCCCTTTGCAGGCGCTGGGTTCGATGCGCTTGGTCTCAAGCACTTTCACGAAGTTCGCTCGGCGGTTCGCCGTTTTCCTTGGATCGGGAAGAGGGCGACGGGTGCACTGTCCTACGCGATCTCAATCCCAATGCTCACGATCCCCGCGCTCGCGCTTCGACCGCGCCTGGAAGTTCGGATCGTCAACCATGGGGCCGCGGAACGTCTCGACGTCCACGGTCAGCCCCAGGGGCGGCCTATCGAAAAAGGCGAGGTGATCTTCGAAGGCCCTTGCATCGCGGCGCTGGTATCGACGATCCCATACTGGGGATTCGGAGTCCGCGTCTTTCCGTTTGCCGAAAACCGCCCTCCCAATCGCTTCTGCCTCCGAGTCGTCGCGACCAGCCCACTCCACGTGGCTGCACACATGCTCAGCGCATGGAAAGGCACGTATCGGCACGAGAATCTCATCGATGTGTACGCCGAGGACGTCGAGCTCCAATTCGAGCAGCCGACCGCCATTGAAATCGGCGGTGATCCCGCGGGGATGACGCGCTCCATGCGAGCCAGACTCCACCCTGCGCCGATCAAGCTCATCGACTACGCCGCGTCCTAGAGCAAATCGGGAAAAAAACGGGATTTTTGTTAACTCTCTATCAATGAAGCTGTAATAATACATGAATACCAATGGGGGAACGGAAGAACTGGATCAAGTTGGGGGCCGTCTGCGCCAGCGCAGTGCTCATCGCGTTCGGAGCGGCGTCTGCGGAATCGATCGTGGGGTCGGTTCGCGGCAGCGCGGCGGACGCGAGCTCGGAGCCCGATCAAAAAGACTACTATTGGAAGGTTTGGAACGGCGCACTGCCCGAACGACCGGCGACTGACGATCGCAACGATCTGCTCGCGGTATTGACGGGCAAGTTCACGGGACCGGCCATCGGCTGCAAATTTGCCTTTCGTGGAGGCGGGCTCAGTCCCTCTACGATTGTCGCGCGATCCGGTACGACCATCCGCGTCGAGAACCGCGATGCCTTCACGCATGAGCTTTCGGTCAAAGGGCTGGCGGGGTTCACACCGCTCGAAGCCGGTCCCGGTAAGGCTCGTGTAATTCCGGTTCCTGCGGGTGGCCCATGGGAGCTCGGTGACCGCATTTACGGGCACGTCGAAGGTTCCCTGCATTCGATACGGGAGCTGGTGGCTTGCGCGACCGTCGATGCGAGCGGGAAGTTCAGCTTCGAAGACGTTCCGCCCGGTCCTTACTCATTGAGAATTCTGCGCGGTGCCGAGCAAGTCGCATCGCGTCGCATCACGGTGCCGGCAGGCCGAACGCTCCAGATCGATCCGGTCACCATCAGCAAGGGTCGGAGGAACTAACCGATGTTGTCGCGCCTTTGGTACCTGATTCTAGCTTTGGCCGTTGGAGGTGCGCTTGCAGGTGC
>CAMYMX010000633.1 GCA_947259605.1 uncultured Polyangiaceae bacterium
GGTGGGCCTACGACTCACGAAACCATGCCGATGAAGGGGCACAACACTTCCTATTCCAACACCAAAGCCGGACCTGCGGCGACCGCAAGGCACCAAATCGGCCTCTGCACGCGCACCGCCCCACCGTAGCCTCCGGGGCAACCGTGCGCGGTGCGGTCAAGCGCGTCGAAGAAGCTACGGCCCAGGCCCGCAGCGTGCCCCATGGCACACGCGCATCCACCAGGTGCCTACGGGGAAGCACGCCCTTCGGTTGCCGGCGGTCCATGCTGCCAGTGCCCGTGCGTACTGCGCCTTGAATGCCCGGAGCCGCTTCACCGCTTCAGTCGCCGCCGCTCGATTCCCTTTAGCGGCGAACTGCGGGTTCAGGCTCCCAAACACCTCGTAGCTTTTGGCGCGCTTGGCGTTGTTCCAAGCGTGGTGCTGTCGGTCCCGCACCCGCTTCGCGATGCGCGCTCGCGCAAGCTTGGGTCCGTTTGAAGACCTCTTCGGGCCAGCCGCGATAGGCCTTGGTGCACAACGCCAAGTAGCGGTGAAAGGTCTGCAGGAACTTGGATCTCTGCTGGATCTCTGTGCCACCAGGCTACCTGTGGGCCACTCAGGTGAAGATGATCTGTCCACCAGCCGCGAGACCGTAGAACTCGCCGACGGTGATGATGTCCTTCATCTGCTCGATGAAGTCCTCTTTCTTCATCCCGAAGAGATCCACCGACGCCTTGCATGCGTAGAGCCCCGCGCCGCTGTCCGCGATCATCTCGACGAACTCCGGGATCGGAGGAATGTCGAGCTCCTCCATCTTTTTGGCGAGCTGGTGCGTCACCAATGCGGACATGCCGGGAAAGCCCCCGAGCCACGTCGCCAAATGCAGGCCGGGATTGCCGACCGCGGCGACCTTGACCCGGTCGTGTCGCTGCATGTGGATCGCGTCCATGCCGAAGAACGTGAAGAACACGTTGACCTCGATGCCCTCCATGCGGGCCCCGTTTGCCATGATGAGCCCAGGGTAGATCCCCTCGAGCGACCCTTTGGAGATGATGACGGATACTTTTGCGATCTGGTCAGCCATGATGTGCCTCGACGATTGGTATAGGGTTTAGATGCAGCCGCGGGGCTTGGGAATACCAGCGATCTTGGCTGCGAGCTTTGACGGTCCCTTCGGGAACAGTTGGTAAAGCTCCTTGATGGGGACGCCGGACTCCTTGCCGAGGCTCCGAATCGACGGCGCCGAGCCGGTATCGAGAAACCGCTTTCGCATGAAGTTGACGACCAGCCAGTGACGCTCGGTCAGCTCTGGCACGCCGCCCTCTTTTGCGATGGCCTGGGCAATGGCCTCGGTCCACTGCTTCGGGTCCGTCAAGAAGCCTTCGGCATCCACGTCTACGTTCACGCCAGCGATGCTCGCGGTGGTCATGTCTTCGCCTCCTCTACCTTCGCCGGCACTTCCTTGCCGGACATGCTCATCTTGCTCGGAACGCCCGGCATCCCTCGGCCAGGCAGGAGCGCGTGCCAGTAGAACCACTGAAACATCAGCTTGCCGAGGTGGTTCATCTTCGTTTCTTTCAACAAGTGCAGCGGGCCGAGAGCAGCGAACGGAAACGTCCCGGGCAGCGGTTCCTGATCGTAGTTGAAGTCGATCAGTAAAGCCTTGTCGAAGCCTGTCTCGATGAAGCAATTGCTGTGCCCGTCGAAGTGGCCCGTGAGGGGCTCGCTTGCGAGAAACTGGCAGACGTTGTCGGCGAGTATCTCGGCTTCGAAGTGCGTGACCGAGCCGGCCTTGGACGTGGGGACGCTCGTGGCGTCGCCGAGAGCGAACACGTTGGGTGCGACCTTGGACTGAAGCGTCTGCGGGTCGGTCGCCACGAAACCGAGGGCGTCGCCGAGACCCGGTGACCGGCCGATGTACTCCGCTCCCCCGTGCACCGGAACGGCGACGAGAAGGTCGAAAGGCACCTCTCGTTCGTCGTAGGACACGAGCCTGCCTCCTGGGCCATCCACCTCGCCCGCGTTGAACTCGGTCACCAGCGCCACGCCCTTTTCGGCAAGCATCCCTTTGAGCGCTTTGGACGCAACCGGTGTCGTGAACGCTCCGTCAAGCGGCGTCACGTAGGTGATCTCGACCCGATCGCGGATGCCCCGAGTGTGAAAGTACCAATCTGCGAGAAACGCGAACTCCAGCGGTGCGACGGGACACTTGATCGGCATGTCAACGACGTCCACGACCAACTTGCCGCCCTGGAAGGCCTCGAGCGCGCCGCGCAACGCCGTGGCGCCTTCGACGGTGTAGAAGTCGAAGACCTTCTCGCGCCATCCAGGTCCCGAAAGACCCGGGGTCTCTTCCGGCAGCAACCGCGTCCCGGTCGCGACAATGAGCACGTCGTAGCCGAGTGTCTCTCCCCCTTGGAGCACGACCTCGTTCCGCTCGACATGAACCGAATCGACGGGTGCTTGCACGTACGTGATGCCTGCGCGCAGCTGCTTCTGGCGCGGGCGAATG
>CAMYMX010000634.1 GCA_947259605.1 uncultured Polyangiaceae bacterium
TGCCCGTGGCATCGAAGAGGACCTCAAGCACAAGTATGGTTCGCGCTGCTCGGGCATCGAAGGCCTGCCGCAGGGCAACTGGGTGCTTCTCGATTTCGGTGATGTGGTCGTGCACATCTTCCATCAGGACACCCGCGGCTACTACGACCTCGAGGGGCTCTGGCTCGACGCGGATCGAGTGGAGTTCGAAGGCCAAGGGGCCGACGAGGGTTTCAACTTCCCGTAGACCTTCGCGTCGTGCGCGTACGAATCATCGCCGTTGGAAAGGCCAAGGACCGCGATCTGCGGTCCCTGCTCGGCGACTACTACGCGCGCATCGGGCGCTACGCCAAGCTCGATGAGATCGAGATCAAGGACGGAAAGGTCGCCGACGTTGCGGAGCGGTTGGCGCGAGCCATCCCGGATCGGTCCCGCGTCGTTGCGCTCGAAGTGGACGGCCGCTCTTTGAACAGCCGGGGTCTCGCGGCGTGGTTGGAGCGCGCCGAAAACGAGTCGGTGCAGAGCGTGGTGTTTTTGATTGGCGGCGCGTACGGGCTTCCGCCGGAGATTTCGAAGAAGGCCGACCTTCGCCTGTCGCTCTCGGCGATGACCCTCCCGCACCGGCTCGCGCGATTGTTTCTGGCAGAGCAAATCTATCGGGGTTTCTCAATCGTGCGCGGGGAGCCGTACGACCACTAGGTCTCGGTGGGGTGAGCTGGTCGGGTGGTTTGGTTTAATTACACCGCCCGCCCACCCCCACCCGTAGTCCTCCCTGCCGCGGCCATTGCTTCGCTTGGCCTTGGCGGCGCGTTGCGCCGGGCTTCGCCCTGCGGGCTCGCGCTGCCGCGCATGGACCAGCGACAGCGACAGTGCCGGCCGAGGTAACCGCCGGTGGGAACGGCCGATAGAGGGTCATGCTCGATCTTCTCGGCGGCCTGCTGACCCTTCTTGCGCCGAGCCGATGTTCGGGGTGCGGCGAAGCGACCGAAGGCGCCGAGGTCTTTTGCGCCGCATGTTCGGCCCTCATTGAGCACACACCCGATCCATGGGCCGTCTTCGAGTACGGCGGTCCTGTTGCGGATGCAATTCAGCGATTCAAGTACGACGGTCGCAGTGACCTTGGCGCCAGCCTCGGGTCGCTGATGGCGGACGACGCGCATCCGTGGGCAGGCAAGGTCGATGCCGTGGTTCCCGTTCCCCTTCACTGGCGACGGCGCCGCTCGCGCGGCTACGATCAGGCCGCCCTGCTTTCGAAGCCGGTGGCCAAGTCGCTCGCAGTCCCGCTGATGCTCCGCGGCCTTCGTCGTGTGCGCAATACGCCGAGCCAGGTCGACCTGCCGCACCGAGAGCGGCAACAGAACATCGCCGGCGCCTTTGCACCCTGGCGATTGCGTGGCCTGCCGCGAGTGCTTCTCATCGACGACGTGAGGACCACAGGGGCGACGCTACGGGCCGCATCCGAGGCCCTCCGAGCCGGCGGCGTCTCGGAGGTGTACACCTTCGTGCTGGCCACTCGCGTTCTCGGCCAGGGCGCCTAAAGTAGCGGCGTGCGGTCTATCCTCGTTGCCTGTGCGGTCATGATCGGATGCGCGAAGCCCGAGCCGGTTCAAGACCCCTTGGACTACCTCCGGATCGGCGTCGATCCCGGGGAAGAAGCCATCGCCGTCATCGAAGACCTTCGCCGGCATGGCTACACGATCGGCCGGCGGATCGAAGAGCCCGGCTATGTGGCTTTCGACGCGGTGAACGGCTCGGAGTCGACCGTTCGTGTGGTGACCAGGCGTGGACCCTCCCTGTCGCTTCAGGTGCCTGACGTGCGTTGGCCCGAGCGGCAATGGGTCAAGCTCGCACCCGACCCGCGTCCGGATTTCGACCGGGATGGGCGGCACGACGTCGTCGTGGCGATTCGAGAGCCCGATCGGACTTGCCTAGCTTGGGTCCAGGTGAACCTCGACGGCTTTGTCGCGGAGGTATTTCGCTCGAACCGCGAATGGGGTGACTCGCCGTGCGTCATCGAGGTCGACCCGAACTGGCCACGGCTACTTCTCGAGGTTTCGGTTCCCGGTGCGACGTCGCTCGATGCCCGCGTCCAAGTCCCGGCACGAGCGACTGCGCGAAGTTGGACGCTCGACGACTCGCCCTCGGCCGTCGTGCACTGGGATCGACAAATCGAACGTCGCAAACACGCTCTCGAAGGCGCGACAAAGCGAGGCGATGCCTTCTCGTCCGATCGGCTCGAGTCCGAGCTCGATTGGCTCGAACAGCTTCGCAAAGCCAAGGAGCCCGTGCTAGAGCCGGCAGGCGATGGCGAAGAAGCGCGTTGATAAGGGCGTTCCAGGAATGGAGCTCCTGGTGTGCCGCAACCCGATGGCCGCCAAACGCTACGACATCGAAGAGCGGCTCGAGGCCGGCATGGTGCTCTTTGGCACCGAGGTGAAGAGCCTCCGTGCGCGCCGTGCCAACCTCGAAGGCGCATACTGCCGAATCGACGCTGACGAGCTCTTCCTCTAC
>CAMYMX010000635.1 GCA_947259605.1 uncultured Polyangiaceae bacterium
GTGACGCGTTTGTCATGACCGGCCTTCGGTTTCCGTCGAGCCTGGACCGGCTCACACCCGAGGTCATCAACGCGTTGCTTGTGGAGCAGCGACCCGGCGTGGTCGTCCGCGCCGTCGATATCGTGGATCATGCCAACCGGGGCGACGGACGGGCTTCGACGGCGGACCGCGTCACACTCGAGCTCGAATACGAAGTGGATGCCGGCCTCCCTTCGCGGATGGTGCTCAAGACCGTGCTCTTGCATCGTCGGCTACGGTTTGGACGATCGGCGATTCAGCGGATAGGTAAGGTTTTCGATCTGCTCGGCGCGCTGCCCTTGGGCTCCCGCCTTCGACCCCTGCTGTTTTCGGCGATGCGCGCCTACCAGCGGCGCTATCCACATGCGCCCGACGCGATGTACATCAATGAGGTTCGCTTCTATCGCGAGATTCGCCCGCAGCTTTCGATCGAAGCCCCGGAATGCTTTGGCAGCGTGTTCGACGAAGCGCGTCGGAGCTTTGGCGTGCTCCTGGAGAACCTCGCGCTGCGCGGCGCGCGCTTTCCCAATGCGACGACGAGGGTGGATGTCGACGAGATTCGAGGCCTCGTCATGACCCTGGCAGCGCTCCACGCGAGGTTCTGGCAGAGCCCAGCCTTCGCCTCTGAGCTCAGCTGGCTGGCCACGCCCGTGTCGGGTGGCATGTACCCAGTGTTTCGCGCGCTCGGTCTCGGCCTGATTCGGAACCAGGTGGAGACCAATCCCTACAAAGCGGCGGCGATCGAGCCGCTGGGCAAGACCGTCGATGAGCTTTGGGCTGCGCTGTGGAAGGCGCAGGAGATGCTGGCGAGCGGGCCGCAGACGCTGCTCCACGGGGATCCGCACATCGGCAACGCCTATCTGCTGCCCGGCGAGCCCGGTGGTTTCCTCGACTGGCAGCTCATGGTGAAAGGGCGCTGGTCGCACGACTTGACCTATCTACTGGTGACGGGCCTCTCCACCGAGGAACGACGACGGCACGAGCGCGACTTGCTGAGCTTCTACCTCGATGAGCTCGCGCGCCATGGCGTTCAGAGCGCGCCCACCGCAAACGAGGCCTGGCTCCGGTATCGGCAGGCGGCGATTTGGGGGCTTGTGATCGGCTGGCTGATCACGCCAACGGAGAACTACGGCGAAGCGATCACTTCGGCAAACATCGCGCGCCTCGTGGCGGCCGTTCAGGACTTGGAAACGCTCGAGGCCCTCGGCTGAGCGCTTGAACGCATGGCGCTCCGCTCGCTTGGAGGCCATAAACGGGGTCTATGAATCGGCACGTTCCTCTCACCGGCCAGCCGAACTTTCGAGACCTCGGGGGCTATGCGGCCAGCGACGGACGTACGATCAAGTGGGGGCTGGTGTACCGCTCCGGTGAGCTCAGTCAGCTCAGCAACGATGACGTAGGCAAGCTCAAAGGGCTTGGCGTCAAGGCCGTCGTCGACCTGCGATCGCCCGAAGAAGTGTCGGCGCGCGGTAACGGGCGCTTGCCGCCTGACGCCAAGGCGCATCCCATGCCCATCACGTCGAGCGACATGTTTGCGAAGCTGATTCCCATGTTCTTGAAGGGCGATTTCTCGCAGGTGCCCCCCGACATGCTCGACACGGTGAACCGCATGCTGGTGCGCGACTTCACCGAACAGTACGCAGGCCTGCTTGGAGTCTTGAGCAATCCGGCGAACCGGCCGCTCGTGTTCCATTGCACGCAGGGCAAGGACCGGGCCGGTTTCGGGGCGGCCGTGGTACTGTCGGCACTCGGCGTTCCCTGGGAGACGGTCGTCGAGGACTACCTTCTTTCGAACCATTTCCGAAAGGCAGAGAACGACAGAATGCTCGGCATGATCCGGAGCTTCGCAGCGAGTCAGGCCGGCCCCGAGGGTGAAGAAATCGCCTTTTCCCGCGTCGAAGGCCTGTTGTATGTCAAAGAGCGGAGCCTTCAGGCCGCGCACACCGAGATCATCGAACGACACGGCAGCATCGCTGCTTTTCTCAGCGAGGGGCTAGGTTGCTCCGAAGATGGCCTTCGGCGCCTGCGCGACGATTTATTGGAGTAGAACGTGTACGAAGCAGCAAAGAAGTCTTGGATCGTTTTCACCTTGGCCGTCGCGTGCCTTCTCGTCGGCGGTTCACCGACGCCGCGCGCGGAGGCCGACGGGAAGACCGTCATTCGATTTGCCACCATTGCTCCGGGAGGGTCCACGTTCGGTAAGATTCTCAAGGCCTGGGGGCGGACTCTCAGCAAGGAGACGGAAGGGCGCGTCGAGCTTCGTTACTACTCGGGTGGCAGTCAGGGCGATGAGCGTGATTTCATTCGCAAGATGCGCGCCGGGCAGATGGATGCGGCGGGGGTGACGACGATCGGGCTCGGCATCGTCGTGCGTCCGGCGTTGGTGCTGTCGGCGCCCGGCGTGATCGAGACCTACGAGGAGCTCGGCCGCGTCCGCGCCGCGATGAACGCGCGCTTCGAGAAGATGT
>CAMYMX010000636.1 GCA_947259605.1 uncultured Polyangiaceae bacterium
CTGCGGCTTGCAGCCGAGGGTCTCGGCACGCTCGACTATGCCGATTCGTCGATCGGGCCGTCCCAAACACTGACGCTCGTCTCCGTCCAGCCGCAAAGCCTCAGGATGACCGGCCGCCCTCGCGTCGCGCTCGTGACGACCTTCCGATTGCGCAGCGGCGCACCCCTGATTCGACGATGGTCCGCACCCGCGTCTTCGCGCCGCTGGAGCGCCGCATTCGCCTTGCCCGAACCTCCGCAGGGCGCGGTTACGTCCGTGGCGCCATGAGCCCAGAGCGGGTTTCCCGCACGTCAGGGAACTCTTCGAGTGACCTTCCCTCGCTGCGAAAGTCGTCGAGCGATTGCAGAAATCCGTGCGCGAGCTCCGGGTCGAATTGGGTCCCGCCGCAGCGATGAATTTCGGAGATGGCGATGTCGTGATGGAGCGCCTTTCGATACGCGCGGTCACTCGTCATTGCATCATAGGTGTCTGCAACGGCGATGATCCGCGCGATCAGCGGCACATCATTGCCCCGTAGCCCGAGCGGGTAGCCGAGCCCGTCCCAGCGCTCGTGGTGCAGATGGACGCCCGGGATGAGCGGTTGCAGAAACTCGATGGGCTGCAAGATGTCGCGCCCGTGGTCGGGGTGCTGCTTGAAGATCTCGTACTCCTGCTGCGAGAGCCTGCCGGGCTTGTTGAGGTTCATCACGCAGCCGATCTTTCCGATGTCGTGCATCAGAGCCGATTGGCGGACGATTTCGATGTCGGCGTCGCTCAGACCGAGCTTGATCGCGAGAATCTGCGCGTAGGCCGCGACCCGAGCAGAGTGGCCGGCCGTGTAGCGGTCCATTTTGTCGATTGCGCTGGCGAGCCCGCGAATGGTTTGTTTGAAAGTGGCCTGAAGATCCTCGTAGAGCCTCGCGTTCTCGATCGCCGCAGAGGCGCGGTCGGCCGTGGCGTGCAGCAGCTTTCGCTGGCCTTCGTCGAAGCGCTTGCCCTTGGTGTAGCTGAGCGCGCACAGAAAACCAATCGTGTCCCCGCGAGCGGTCAACTGGGCCACGGCCAGGGAGTGCGGCGACGGTTCTTCTCCCGGCGTTTCGAAGAACCGCAAGCACCGCTCGCCGTGCTCCAGGAGCGCGGGCGCATGAATGAAGTATTCGTTCAGCGTCTCGATGCTCAGGGCGTCGGGCTCGCGTCGCAAGCGAAAGTTGGGGTTGAGCTCCGTGTTGCGGCGGTAGAAGCTCCCGCTTCCGTCGCTCAGAATCACGGTCACGACGTCGGAGTCCACCTCGTCGATTGCGGCGCGCGTCAGCGTGTGCACCACCTGCTCGAGTGAAAGGCTTGCGGCAATGGCTTCGCTCACTTTGTAGAGCGAGAGCGCCTCCTTGAGTCGAAAGTTTTCCGCTTGGAGTCGCTGCTTCTCGAGCCCTCGCCGAATCGTGTGGACGACCTCCTCGACCTTGAACGGCTTGAGGACGTAGTCGTAGGCGCCCTGCTTCATCGCTTCAATGGCGGTCTCGACCGTCCCGAAGCCGGTCATGATGATCGTCACGACATGAGGCGTGTGCTTACGAATGGCGCCGAGCAGCTCGAGGCCGCCCATGTTCGGCATCTTCAAGTCGCTCAGGACCAGGTCGAATCGGTCCCGCGAGAGCTCGACCAACGCGTCGCTTCCGTCTTCCGCGGTGCGAACGTAGAAGCCCTCCATGGTCAGGAAGTCCGCGAGGATCTCCCGAATCACTTCCTCGTCGTCGACCACGAGGACCTTCGCGACGTCTTCGCCAGACAGGTCGGTCATGCGCGTATGGCCATGGCTAGTACTCCGCCCTGCGTTTTCCTGTCAACTGACTGACTCGCCTGCATTGCGATGTCGAGGGCACTTTGATACATCCCGCTCGACCTTGCCATCGCCACCTCCGATCACCAAACTCGCGCTGATCGTCTACGTTCCCTTGGCCTTGGTCGCGCTGGCCTGGGCCTGGCTCGATGGCAATCGTCTCGCGTGGTCGCTCGACGCCCCCTGGCTCTCGGGCTCGTATCCGTTTCGACTGGGGCTTTCCCTTGCGCTCGGCTTCTCTTTGGCGCTCGTGGTCATCGCTGCGACCCGCGCGCTGGTCAAAAGAACCACCTGGGCCCGTGAGCTTCATGCAGAGCTCAAAGAGATCATTGCGCCACTCTCCTCCACCGAGATCACCCTGCTCGCCGTCGCCTCCGGCCTGAGCGAGGAGCTGTTCTTTCGCGGCGCGCTTCAGCCCGTCTTGGGCCTGCTTCTCACGTCGGTGCTGTTCGGCGCACTCCACGTGGGGCCCAAGAAGGTCTTTTTCGCGTGGACGTTCTGGGCCTTCGTCATGGGGCTCCTCCTGGGTTCGATCTTCGAGCTGACGGGCGTGCTCTGGGGTCCGGTCCTGGCGCACGTTGGGATCAATCAGCGCAACATGACCTTCATTAGGCGACATTGACGCCCGATTCGCCCCTCTCTACCCTGAGGAGAGACCCGTGGACAGC
>CAMYMX010000637.1 GCA_947259605.1 uncultured Polyangiaceae bacterium
CTCGGCGGGCCCGCAGTCGCTCTTCGCACCGCCGCGCATCGCCCGCGTCGCCCGGTTGTCGTCGACGGAGCCGTGTGGGAGTAAGCGACCATGTTTCGCGGCAGAATTCGGTCCATTCACTTCGTTGGCGTTGGCGGTGTCGGAATGAGCGGCATTGCCGAAGTGCTGCTGGACTCGGGCTTCGACGTGACCGGTTCCGACCTTCGCCAAAACGACTATACGAGGCGTCTCGCTGACAAGGGCGCGAAGGTCTATATTGGCCACCAAGCGGAGCACGTGACCGATGCCGACGTGGTCGTGTTCTCGTCGGCGGTTCCACCGAGCAATCCGGAGCTGATCGCAGCGCGGGCGGCGGGCGTGCCCGTCATTCCTCGGGCAGAGATGCTCGGTGAGCTGATGAGGCTCAAGGACGGCATCGCGATCGCCGGCTCGCACGGCAAGACGACGACGACGTCGTTGGTTGCCACGGTCCTGCGAGGCGCAGGGCTCGACCCAACGGTCGTCATTGGCGGCAAGCTCAACGCGCTCGGCTCGGGGGCCGCCAGGGGCGCCGGAGACTTGCTCGTCGCGGAGGCCGACGAGTCCGACGGCTCATTTCACCATCTCATTCCTTCGATCGCCGTCATTACCAACATCGATCCGGAGCACCTCGACCACTACGGTAGCCTCGAGACCCTCAAAGCGGCGTTCGTCGACTTCGCCAATCGCGTGCCCTTCTATGGTCTGGTAGTCGCCTGTCTCGATCATCCGAACGTGCAGGACGTCTTGCCGAGGCTCGACAAGCGCATTGTTACGTACGGGTTTTCGGTCCACTCGGACTATCGCGCACGCAACCCGGTCTTTTCAGGTCTCACCGTGGGCTTCGATGTCGAGCATCACGGCGAAAGCCTGGGTCAGTTCGAGGTTCGGATGCCGGGCATCCACAATGTGCTGAACGCGCTCGCGACGATTGCGGTCGCCGACGAGCTGCGCGTAGACCACGATCAGGTTCGCTCGTCGCTGCGCGGCTTCGAAGGCGTGCAGCGACGTTTCTCGATCGTCGGGGAAGAGAGTGGGGTTACGGTCGTCGATGACTACGGACACCACCCGGCCGAGGTCGAAGTGACCCTCGAGGCCGCGCGGAAGGCCTATCAATCACGAATTGTCGTGGCGTTTCAGCCCCATCGATACACCCGAACGCGAGACCTCTTCGATGAGCTCACCCGGGCCTTCAACCAGGCTGATGTCCTATTCTTGACCGGCGTCTACGCCGCGGGCGAAAAACCAATCGAAGGGGCTGATGCGGCTCGACTCGCCGAGGCGATTCGTGCCCACGGGCATCGTGACGTGACCTTGGTGGAAGACCGAAAGGATTTGGCCGATGCGATTGGCGAGCGGGTTCGCCCGGGCGACGTCGTCATCACGCTCGGGGCGGGAGACATCACACGCACGGGCCCGGAGCTCCTCGAGGTGCTCCGCCGATGAACCGGCGGACTCCATCGAATGCCCGGAAGAAGCCGGCACGCAAGAAGTCGATACCAAGGAAGCCGGTCGAGAAGAAACCCGCTCCCAAGCGGCCCGCTCGAAAGAACGTTGCCGCGAAGAAGGTCGCTTCGAGAAAGGCCGCCGCGAAGAAACCGGCCCAAAGGACCGCCGCAAAAAAGACGGCTTCCGAAAAGCCTCGGCGTAGGGCAGCGCCAGTCGACCGCAGCCAGAATCGGCGACGGCCGACTGCCAAGAAGCCAAGGCACCGCAAACCCAACAAGACCTGGCGCGAACGGGCGGCGGGGGCTCGGGAAGGGCTGGGCGAATGGTTCCTGGCCCGCAGCGCTTGGCTGCGTCGCGCGGGACGTGTTGCGCTCGGCGGACTTCTGGTGGTTGCCGCGATTTGGATCGGGCAGCAGACAGTCCGCTACGCGCGTGAGGCCGATGCCTTCGCGATTCTCGAGATCGCCATCGAAGGCAACCATCAGCTCGAAGACATCGATGTACGGCGCGCGGCGCGGCTCCAAGTTGGCTCAAATATCTTCGAGATTTCGGCTGAAAATGCTCGGAATCACTTGCTTCAGCATCCTTGGGTCGCAGAAGCGAGGGTCGTTCGCAAGCTACCTGCGCGCGTTCGGATCGAAATTGTGGAACGTAAGCCCGTCGCGTTGGTCGCGCTCGATCAGCTCTACCTCGTGAGCGACGAGGGCGCCGTCTTCAAGCGGCTCGGGGTCGACGACCCTGTCGACCTTCCGGTCATCACCGGCATCGCATCAGAGCGATTCTACGACGACTTCGAGTATCGTAAGGCCGTCCTGCTTCGCTCGATGGCGCTTCTTCAGGACTATGAAGGCGCGGGGCTCGCCAAGCGTGAGGCTGTCTCAGAAATTCATTTCGAAGGCGCCAATGGAATCGAGCTCTTCGTGGGTGAGGATGGCATGAACGTACGCCTCGGCAATGGGCAGCACCGCCAGAAACTGCGTCGGCTCCGGCAAGTCCTCGAGCGGCTTACCAAGGAGA
>CAMYMX010000638.1 GCA_947259605.1 uncultured Polyangiaceae bacterium
GCCGACCCGTTCCGTGCGCTAATGAGCTGGATGCCGGAGGCAGACTATCTCGAACCTGCCGGGGGATTACTCCGGGAGGTGATGGACGCGCACGGAGGGTTCGCTGCATGGAACGGGGCCATGGCCGTCCGCACGGTGATGTCGACCGGCGGCGCCTTGTTCTTGATGCGGACGACCCGGGATGCGTTTCATCAGACCGAAGTCATCGTCGATTTGCATTCACCCCGGACTGAGATTCGAGACTTCCCGCGGGGTGGGCAGACGGGGTTTTTCACGCCAAGCCGCGCGTGGATCGAGGATCGCGACGGACGGGTGTTGGCGGAGCGAGACGAGCCGCGCGCATCTTTCAGCAAAATGCGAAAGCAGCTGCATTGGGATCATCTCGATTCAGTCTACTTCTCGGGGTACGCGGTGTGGAACTACATCTCCGCGCCTTACTTGCTCTGCCGCGGCGACGTGATCATCGAGGAGGGCGCCTCGTGCGTCGACAAAGGTCGGACCTGGCGCGGCCTCACGGCAACATTTCCAGAATATCTCCCAACCCACAACGCGAAGCAGGTGCTCTACTTCGACGAGCGGGCGCGCCTTCGCCGCCACGACTACCACGCAGAGGTCATCGGCCCCTACGCGGTTGCGTCGCACTACTGCGAAGATCACCTGAAGTTCGGCAAGGCCGTCTTTCCCACTCGGCGCAGGGTCGTCCCCCGAATGGGAAACGGCAGGACGCTGCCCTTCCCTACGCTCGTGTGGATTCGGGTCCACGAAGCGGCTCTGCAAAGCAGCTCTAGATCGTGAGCTGACCGGAACGCAGCAGGTATGCGAGGCGCTTGCGTTGCTCCGGATCCAACATGTCGTGCGTCTTTTCCAAGGTCGTGAGGACTTCCTCTTTGAGACGCTCCGCGGCTTCGACGCGTGCGCTCAGCGCTTCGGTCGCTTGAGCCTTGTCGAACTCATCCCCCTCCACAGCGTCGGCAATGCCGGCGATGCTTCGTTGCTCGTCGAGCCGGGCCTGCGCCCGCTCCGTTTTGAGCAAATTGAGGATACCCGCCAAGATGTCGATTTGCTCGTCATCGAGGTCGAGTCGGTGCGCCATGTAACGAAGCGGCCGACGGACCCCAAAGCCCGACGCCTGAACGCCGGAATGCCCATGCGACCGCCGATGCCGTCGCCAGCCTTCGCGCCCGCAGGCGGACATGCGTTCTTCGCCACCACGATCTTCCTGGGATCGCTTCCATCGATAATAGAAACCTGGTTGCATTTTGTACTCCTAACGGCCCGGGGCTCATCGCTCCCGAGCGGGTTCAAAGGGCGGGCAAAGCGCCACGCCCCGTAGGGGAGACCTTAGGGATCCCGGAGATTGTTGGCAAGGGGGGTAGTTCCGCGAGTTCCTGGGCGCAGCTCAGCGCACGAGGTCGAGGTGCCCGTTGAAGTCGCCCATGTCGCCGAACTCGTCGCCCATGCTCATGGCGCGGCTGATGCTGCTGTACAGGTCGACGTCGGACCGCCCGTCGTAATCGAAAATGCCGTTTTGGATTCGGCCGCCCCCACCCGCCAACCAATAGGTCATGTAGTCGACGTGGTGCTGGTTGTCGTTCGCGGTGCCGAGCTCGGTACCGATGAGGACCACCGTGTTGTCGAGGACCGTGCCACCGTTCGGGTCGGGCCAAGTGGGGTCGTCGAGCCCAGCAAGGAAGTACGCGACCTTGTCCATGAGCCAGCGGACACAGACATCGAATCCGTTTTCGTTCGCGCGCGTCCACGGGTGAGCGAGGATGTGCGGACTCTCTTCGATGCCCTGGGCACGCAGCTCTGGAATCGGGTAGCGATCGCCCCCGCCGGAGCAGCCCATCGTGCCGAAGCGGGTCACGCCGCAGCGAAGCGCCATCGCGTACAGGTCCGAGTTGAGCTCCCAGACTTCATTCCAATTTGCACCACCGGACCCGTAGTAAAAGCTGTCGTCCCCGGGGCACAAGGCGGCCGTGCAGGCTTGACTCGGGTTGAGGTCGGGCGGCGCCGCGGGTGCGTCGCAGGTCAGAGGGGGCATCATCTCGTCGATTTCGAGGGAGCGCCGCTCGAGGGAGCGCACCAGGTCGAGGTGATCGGCGATGAGCGCGCGAACCCCGACACTGTAGGGAGATCTCTCGCTGGACAGTTCCTGGTACTGCTCGACCACCGAGTCGAGCACGCTGTTGCGGTAACGAATCTCGCGCCGCTCCTCGGGGCTGAGGCCGCCCGTATCGGGAGGCATGAAGCTGCCAAAGATCGCGTCGAACACGTCGAGCGGCCGAAGAAGCTCATCGTTGGGCTGATTGACACCGCGCCAACTGTGGAACCAGCGCGTTGCCGGGTTTCCGCCGGTGACGTGCGTGTGCATGTTGACGTTGAGCAGAAGCGAGCCGGGTGCATAGGTTTGGTGCGCCTTGCTGTCGAGCGACTCGCCACCAGCCGTCGATTCGCTCGGCGCGGGCATGCCTTTGCCAAA
>CAMYMX010000639.1 GCA_947259605.1 uncultured Polyangiaceae bacterium
CCACAGCGCGGATCGTCGCCGAGGCGTGAGGTCGGAATCCGATTGGGCGCCTGGCAGCTCGGACAGACGAGGATTTGGGAGGGGTTGGCCACTTCGATGCAAAGTAAGTCGTAATTCGCCGATGACCAGGGTATCAGGAAAGATTCACTGGCGCTGACACTGCCGCTGGCACTGCCGCTGGCACTGCCGCTGACACTGCCACTGATTCCTCAAAGCCCCTCCTTGACGCCCCCCAGACCCCGGCCCATATTCCGCCCCCTTCAGGCATAGAAATACCCATTTTTCAAGAGAATTAGCGCGAGAAACGCATGGCACTGACCGCCGATAGAAAGTCCGAGCTGATCGGTCAATTCCGCAACCACGACACGGACACGGGTTCGCCCGAAGTCCAGATCGCCATTTTGAGCGAGCGGATCAACTACCTCACCGACCATTTCAAGACGCATAAGAAGGATCATCACTCCCGACGAGGCCTGCTGAAGATGGTGAGTCAGCGACGCCGGCTTCTCGACTACGTCCGTGGCCAGGACGTGGAGCGATACCGCAAGATCATTTCAGAGCTTGGCATTCGGAAGTAAGCTGAGCTCCGGGGCGTTGTCCCGGGAAGAACGTCGGCTGCCTTGCGTCGGGTCCGGAGTTCGCTCTTCGCTTCGATGGTTTGAGCCAGGCTCAAACCCTGGAATCGGGGACCGAGACCGCTCTCGATGTCAACGCGGACCGCATGCGCGGCGGCGCCGCGCGGAAGGCGAAGAGAGCGATGATAATTAGAGAATCCGTTAAGATTGGTGACAAAGAGGTCACCATCGAGACGGGTCGGATTGCCAAGCAGGCATCCGGCTCGGTATTGGTGAGCTGTGGCGAGACCGTGGTCTTAGTCACGGTCGTTGGAAACAAAGAGGCGAGGCCCGGTGCGCCGTTTTTTCCACTGACCTGCGACTACATCGAGAAGACCTACGCCGCAGGCAAGATTCCAGGTGGCTTCTTCAAGCGTGAGGCCAGGCAGCGCGATCACGAGATACTGACCTCGCGTCTCATCGACCGGCCCTGCCGCCCACTCTTTCCCGACGGCTACATGTGCGAGACGCAGGTCATTGCCACCGTCATGAGCGCAGATGGAAGCAATCAGTCGGACGTCCTCGCGATGGTCGGGGCGTCAGCCGCCATTCACATGAGCCCCCTTCCTTGGGCAGGGCCGATCGCCGGTGTGCGAGTCGCGCGCGTCGACGGGAAGCTGATCGCAAACCCGACCTACCAGGAGCAAGAGGACAGCGAGTGCGAGCTGATCGTTGCCGCGTCCAAGGACGCGATCGTCATGGTCGAAGGCGAAGCGAAGGAAATGTCCGAAACGGACCTGATCGCCGCCATCCAGTTCGGTCACGAGTCGGTGCAAGGTGTCCTCGAGCTCATCGAGAAGATCCGCGAAGCTGTCGGTAAGGAAAAGTGGCCCTTCACGACGCCTACGCGCGACGACAAGATCGATGCACGCGTCAAAGACGTCGCGCTCGCGAAGGTCATCGAGGCCTGCAACATCGCGGAGAAGCACCCGCGCTACGGCCGCTTTAGTGAAATCAAGAAGGAAGTCGCGGCCGAGCTCTCGACGGAGTTCCCCGACCTCGAAGGCGACATCAAGGGCGCTTATGAAGATCTTCGCTACAACACGATGCGTGCCCAGGTGCTCGACGACAAACGCCGGGTCGACGGACGTGATTACAAGACCGTCCGGCCCATCGCGATCGAGGTGGCTCTCCTCCCACGCGTGCACGGGTCGACGCTGTTTACGCGAGGCGAGACCCAGAGCATCGTCACAGCGACCCTGGGCACGCGTCAGGACGAGCAGAAGATCGACGGTCTCGTCGGGGAGTATTGGAAGCCTTTCCTTCTTCACTACAACTTCCCGCCCTACTCGGTCGGTGAGACGAAGTTCCTTCGCGGCCCCGGCCGTCGAGAGATCGGACACGGAACCCTCGCGGAGCGGGCGCTCACCAAAGTCCTGCCCTCACGCGAAGACTTTCCCTACACGATGCGTATCGTCTCGGAGATCACGGAGTCGAACGGCTCTTCGTCGATGGCGACCGTCTGTGGCGGAAGCTTGGCGATGATGGACGCTGGCGTGCCCATCAAAGCGCCGGTCGCCGGTGTCGCGATGGGTCTCATCATGGAGGGCGAGAAGTACGCCGTCCTGACCGACATCCTCGGTGACGAGGATCATCTCGGCGACATGGATTTCAAGGTCTGCGGAACCGACAAGGGCATCACCGCCATCCAGATGGACATCAAGATCGCCGGGTTGAAGCAGGAGATCATGCACGAAGCCTTGGACCAGGCGCGCGAAGGTCGACTCCACATCCTCGAAAAGATGAACGAGGTCATGGCGACGCCACGTCCGGAGCTTTCGAAGTACGCGCCGCGCATCGAGACCCTCAAAGTCAAGCCCGACCAGATTCGCGTGGTCATCGGACCCGGCGGCAAGATGAT
>CAMYMX010000640.1 GCA_947259605.1 uncultured Polyangiaceae bacterium
GCCGAGGCCGGCAAGGCCCATGAAGGTCGACTCCTCGGCTCCCAGCGTCTGCCCAATGCGCGAGACCTCGACCATCCCGCGCGTCGCGAGCACCGCAAGGGTGCTCGGACCAACGCCGACCTCATTGGCATACGCGAGGACAACCGTCAGAAAGCCGACCGTAGCGCTCGCGAGCTCGACGCCAATGACGTCCGGCGTGTCGTACACGCGAAGCTCCGAGCCGCCCAAAGCCTCTCGAACCATTTCGGTGAGCTCGGGAAAGCGGGTGCCCAAAATTGCGCCGCTCGGACGCCCTTCGGCCAGCGCGTCAGCGACGAGGGGGCCTGCGAGCGCGCCGAGCCGACGGCAGACCGTCTTCTCGGCGATGACTTTGGTGATGGTCTGGAGCTCGGGCCCGATCAGGCCTCGACTGATGTGCACCATCAAGTGCCGGCCATCCACGACTTCACCGAGCTGCTCGGCGGCCTCGACCGCGTGACGCGCCGGCACTGCCATGAAAATGAGCTCGCAACCCCTGATGGACCCGATGTCGGTCGAGATCTGAATTGGATCGGGAAGCTCGCGATCTTTTCGGCTCCAGACGACGACCTCGTGTCCATGTCGCGCCGAGGCCTGCGCGATGGCGCGACCGAATCCCCCTGCACCGACGACGCCGATTCGAAGGGTCATCGGTGTACCCCCAACCGCGCGATTTCGCTGGCCGCTTTCAATTGTTCGGGGCTTGCAATGTCCTCGGCGAACGGGACGCATCTGTTTTGGTAGTAGAGCAGGAGGGAGGGGTCGCCAATGACGATTTGCGCGCCCTCTCGCATCGCGGCCGTCGAATCGTGGTAACCGTTCCAAAAGCTCAGCGCGCGCTCGAGCAGCTCCTCCGGACTGTCTTCCTTAACGACCTCGCTCGTTCGCACTCGGCCCTGCCGCTCGAGCACGAATAGGCGATCGCGGGTTTCGCCGAGCTCCCGGCAAAGGGTCGCGGCATCGACACCGATCTCGCCGCGAAGCCGCATCCGTGTGAAGAGGTCCATGCCTGGTGTCTGTTGCACCAGATCGCGGAACAGCACGTGGGCCACGACCTGCGTGCTCATCAGAACCGTCTCCTTCTCGAAGCGCTCTGCGAGCACCTCGCCGAGCTCCCGGGTGTACGCCGCATCGCGCGCGGCATCGATCACGGCCTTTCCTCGATGCTCGACATAGCCGCCCGCGTCAATCGAGCGCCCCGTCGGTGTCAGCGACTGCCCCTCCGCGTCGACGGCATTGCCAAACGGGTCGATCGGCTCGCCAAATCGAATGATGCAGCCGCCGCGCATCCCGACCATCTTTCGGAAGAACGCGAACCAGCGATCGATTCGAGAGAATTCGTCGTCCTCGATGATGTAGCGAGCCTGCCCTTCTTCGGTAAGCCAGTCCTTGATGAGGGTTTCCGCTTCGAGGACGAGCGCGTAGTTGATGGTCGTCGGAACGAACCAAACCGGACGGTCGACCCGTCGCACCCGATTGGTCGTGAATGCTCCCACTGCGGAGCCGAGCAGACCGAGCTTGACGTGACGTTCGATCATGCCTGAGCGGCTGCGGGTGCCGCCAGGGAAGAAAAGCGAGTGATAGCCGCGCTCGATCATCACCTGCGAGTACAACTTCAATACGTGCTTATACAAGCTGACTCGGATCCGCCTATCGACACGATAGGCCCCCAGGTTGTGCATGAAAAAGCTGATGATGGGGTTCGTGAAAAGGTTCTTGCCGGCGCCGTAGATGACCGGAGGCAGGCCGGAGGTCTCGAGGGCCTGCGAAAGGACGATCGAGTCGAGGTTCGAGGAGTGGGTCGGGACGAAGACCAGGCTTCCCCGGTCCTGCAGGTTTCTAAGGTGGTCGAGGTCTCCCTGGACCCGGAGGACGCGATCGAGCGACGCCGGCGACCCAGCCATCAAACCCTCTGTGAGCCGCCGCGGCTCCATCACTCCGCCGATCAAACGCGGTGCGGCCAGACGCGCGAAACGATAAACGCGCGGGTCGAAGTTGCCAGCGATGTCGCGGGCCATGTTGGTCACGATCGTGTGTAAGACCCGACGCTGCTCGCTGTCGTCCATCTTGCCGATACGGCGAACCATCGAGCGCCAATACCCGAGTCTTTCGCGTGCCTCTTCGTCGCGCTGCTTTTCAAGCCGCCGAATCTCATGGAAAGCAGCATCGTTGAGCGCCATTTCCAGGCGGGCTCGGTCGGTTTCGTGCGCGGCGCAGATTCGGCTCACGACGTCGGAGATGACGTCGTCACGCTCGCTGTTGAACCAGAAGATCGACGGGTCGCTAGGCCGCGGGACGTATGGCTTGAGATGCGGCAGGCGAAGCGGGCGTTCCGATAGAAAGCGTTTCAGCATGGCAAGAACCTAAACCGCCTCGAAATACCGGCGAAGCTCCCAGTCGCTCACGGCCTTGCGATACTCGCGGCACTCCCAGTCTCGGGTGCGGATGAAG
>CAMYMX010000641.1 GCA_947259605.1 uncultured Polyangiaceae bacterium
GGTTTGGGCTTCGACTTCACGTCCCGGCTGGCCGCAACCACGTACCAACCCGGCGCAAAACCCGCGTTTGGCTTGGTCCCCGGCTGCGCTTGTGATTCTTCGCTCATGCTGTTCTGCGCAATTTCTGCGTCTCACGGAAACCAGATTTGTTTCATTTGCGTAATTAGCACGAACAGGGCCCAAGTTTCGATGGAACCGGGTGGGTTCCGCTGCTACACGCATGCCATGTCACGCCAAATCAACAAGGAACGTACTCGGCGTCGCCTGCTGCAGGCGATTCTAAAAACGATCCAGCGGTACGGACACGGGACGCTGACCACGGGACGAGTCGCTCAGCTCGCCGGGGTCGCTCAGCCGACTTTCTATGTTCACTTCCGCAGCATGGATCAGGCCCTCGAGCAGGTGGCCGAGTGGGTTGCCCAGGAGCTCAGCCCTGGCCTCAACCCAGAGGCATCCGCCGAGCTCGATCGCGCGGCTGAAGTGCTCGAAGAAGCGGTGCGCAAATGCACTCGCTCCCTGGTCCACGACCGCAAAACGGCCGAGGTCTTCCTCAACAACCGCCGTGACCAGACCTCAGCGCTCGGCAGGCGCTGGAGCGTGCTCACCGGAAGCCTCCGCGAGCGAATGAGGCAGATCGTGGTTCAGGTCCGCCCGGACGCGGCCCCGGCCGACGCGGCGCTCCACGCCGAGTTGCTGGTCAGCGTCATCTTTGGCCTGGCTGAAGCGCACCTCGACGGCCGCATCGACAATCTCGACCGCGCCAGCGCGACGGCTTCGCGCGCGATCGTCACGAGCATTTTGACGGCTTCCTCGGTCGCTGACGCCGCCTGAGGGCTCAGCGTCCCAAGCCCGACGTACGGATCGCGCCCGGCCAGCACTCCGGTCAGCTTTCGATGGGGTTGCTTGCATGTTAGGCCCCCACTGTGACTGACCTCTTCAATCCATCCGCCGAGCATCGCGCGCTTCGCGAGCTCGTTCGGTCGTTTGCCGAACGAGAAGTCGACCCGCAGGCCGAGGCGTCCGATCACGCCGAGCGGTTCAACATCGAGCTCTTTGGCAAGCTCGGCGAGCTCGGCCTTCTCGGGATCACCGTCGAAGAGCGTTTTGGTGGCGCGGGCTTGGACCCCGTTGCCGCCGTGATCGCACACGAAGAGCTTTCGGCGGCCGACCCTGGCTTCGCCCTCGCATATCTCGCGCACTCGATGCTCTTTGCAAACAACCTGCAGATTAACGGAAGCGACGCGCAGCGCAGCAAGTACCTGCCCGACGCGTGCAGCGGTAAGAAGGTCTGTGGAATGTGCATGAGTGAGCCCGGCGC
Source organism: uncultured Polyangiaceae bacterium (assembly GCA_947259605.1). Classification (GTDB taxonomy): domain Bacteria; phylum Myxococcota_A; class Polyangia; order Polyangiales; family Houyiibacteriaceae; genus SG8-38. The sequence goes on from CAMYMX010000641.1 coordinate 1,319, forward strand.
CGGCACCGACGTCCTCGGCATGCAGACGACCGCGGTCCGCAAGGGCGACACCTACGTGCTCAATGGCGCTAAGATGTGGATCACCAACGGGGCGATCAACGACACCGAGCTTGGCGACACCTACCTCGTCTATGCGCGGATGGAAGGCAGTGCGCGGAATCAACTCTCGATGTTCATCGTCGAAAAGGGGTTCGCAGGGTTCAGCCTTGGCCAAAAGATCAAGGGCAAGCTGGGAATGCGCGCCTCGACCACGGCCGAGCTCGTTTTCGAAGATTGCCGAGTGCCGGCGGAGAACCTGGTGGGTAGCGAAGGCGCGGCGACCCTCCACATGATGCGCAACCTGGAGCTCGAGCGTGTTGCCCTCGCTGCGATGAGCCTGGGCATCGCCCGCCGATCGATCGAGGTGATGAACCGGTACGCCGGTGAGCGAACCTCCTTTGGCAAACCGCTGCGCGATTTCGGCCAAATCCAGCGCTACATTTCGCAGTCCTACGCGGAGTACATGGCCGGGCGCGCTTACACCTATTGGACGGCTGCGACGATGAGCTTGGAGACCCCTGGCCAGCGTCTCGACTCGGACGGCGTGAAGCTCTTCACTTCGACGATGGCCAAGGACGTGGCCGACCGCGCGATCCAAGTGTTGGGGGGCTATGGCTACGTTGCGGAATACGGAGTCGAGCGGCTCTGGCGTGATGCCAAGCTCCTCGAAATCGGCGGCGGCACCCTCGAAGCGCACCAGAAGAACATGTGCCGAGAGCTCGGTCGCACCGACCGCATTTTGTGATTAACCCCACATCATCAGGACTTGCTCGGCATTTTCCCCTCGCGAACTAGCGAACGGATGTTTCGAGCGGCTATGCTGTGCGATGTGACACTTTTCGCCGGGGGGACAGCCGGCGGGGACAGTGTTTGGGGGAAGCATTGACGCAACAATCCGCAGCTAGCCAATTGCCAAAGCCACCGGTCGACCTGCCCGTTCTCGGGAAGTTTGCCGGCTACGACATCTTGGGGCGGCTGGCGCTCGGCGGAATGGCGGAAATCCTTCTCGCCCGTCACGCAGACACGGACGGCGACCATCGCTTCTTGGTGGTCAAGCGAATCCTTCCGCACTTCGAGGCGGACAGTGACTTCGTGCAGATGTTCCTC
>CAMYMX010000642.1 GCA_947259605.1 uncultured Polyangiaceae bacterium
TCAGCGTCCGTGACACGGGCCCCGGAATCGTGCCCGGCCTGCTCGCCAACCTGTTCGTACCGTTCGTCACCACGAAGCAGCAGGGAACGGGCCTGGGTCTGGCCATCTCCCAACGAATCGTTTCGGAAGCGGGCGGCCGTATCGACGTGCGCAGCCGCGAAGGGTTCGGCACGACCTTCGTGATCTTGCTCCCTGCCGAAGGCGACGCGGCGCTCGACACGTTCGAGGCGGAAGAGACTGTCGATCCCGCACCAGAGCAGGCCAGCGCGCCCGCTCACCTCGAACCAGTCGAGCCCTGATCGATCGACACGGTCTGCACGCGGACGCGATAGAGGCGCAGGTCTCGACGGCCGAAGCTGTCCTCGGGAAGGCCGTTGTCTCGGAATAGCTGCTTGTAGGCATCGGTCGGGCTGTCCGCCCTGTGGGTCGCGCGAGGCAGCAGATAACGCCAGCGAGCCGGCTGCTCGTAAGCCACGCCGTGCTGCGGCTTGACGAGCGCGTCGATCAGAGAGGTGGCGCCCGCGTCAAAGGTGCCGTCGTCGAACAGGAACGCGACCTCGACGTCGAGCTGATCGAGACGCTCGCCGAGGGGTCCCCCCATCGTCTCCGCCCTCTCCTCCCAGCGCTCCCGCGCCGCGAGCGATGCGGTGACCAACCCCTCGGCAATCGAGTGCGCACGCGCCGATCGCCACAGCCGTGGACCCGTTCCGCCGCTCAACACGATCAACACCTCGACCGCCTGCTCCTCGGTCAGCTCTTCGGGAAACGCGTCCATCGGCGGCGGCGCACTCCCTTCGAGAATGCGGCGCGCGACGCGAGCGAGAACCCGATCCGAGATCACCACCGGCCACTTGGTCTCGTCGACGACATAGAGAAGCCCCTGAGTCGTGAGCACGGCTCCTCGAAACCCGCGTACCACAGCGCCGCCCCCGAAACGTTTCGCCAACGGAAAACCCGCATCCAAGAACAGCCCCACCGAGACGCCGACCCAGAGACCCTGAAGCCCGGCTCCTTTGAGGGCCTCGCGCAAGCGAACCGGATCGCTGCCCTTCGCCGCTTCCTGCACCTCGGGATAGGCATCGACCCGTTCCCAGTCCAGACCGACCGGTGGAGCCACCAGGGCCGCGACGTTGGCCCATTGGCGCAAAGCAGCAGACGCCTCCGGCCGACTCTGACGCCAAAGCAGCAGAGCCCCGATGACTCCCAGGATCGCCAACAACCAGCTCCGCTTTGCCATGCCGCTATCCTCTATCGTATGAACCGGCATGCCCCAAGGCCTCAAGCTCCGCGCCTCGCCGACGAACAGCCCATTCCATGTGGTTCTGGTCGAGCCGGAGATCCCGCCCAACACCGGCGCCGTCGCCCGGACCTGCGGAGCAACCCAGTCGCCGCTGCACCTGGTCGGTCCGCTCGGCTTCCAGATCGATGAGCACGCGGTGCGCCGCGCGGGCCTCGACTACTGGGATCTGGTCGAGATCCACCGCCATGAATCATTCGAGGTATTCGAGGAATCTGACCCACATCGCCGAATTCATTTATTTTCTGCCACTGCCTCGCGTTCGTACCTGGAAGCGACGTTCGAGCCAGGTGATGCACTTGTCTTCGGCCGGGAGTCGGTGGGGCTGCCCCGGGAGCTGCTCGAGGACCGGCAAAACGTCTGGGCGATCCCCACCATCGGAGCCGTCCGCAGCCTGAACCTGAGCAACGCCGTGGCCATCGTTTTGTACGAGGCCTTGCGCCAAAATCGGGCCTTTGAGGACACCTTTCTGGGCTAGTCGGCGTGGGCATGAATACCGCCGTTCGGGGCGCGTCCGAGTTTCATGGCCCATTCACGCGCAGTCTCTTTCCTTCCGTTTCTGCTGCTCCTCACCGGCTGCCCCATCTATGGCTCCGGGCCGGTGGAGCGCGAAGTCCAAGTCTCCTGCCAAAGCGACTTCGACTGTCCTTCGGACACGTTCTGTGATCCGCAGCTCAACAGTTGCGCCGGCTACGATTTCGGAATCTGTCTGACCGACGGTGATTGCCCGGTCGGCAGCTACTGCGACCGCGCAGACGGCGGCTGCTACATCCCCGCCGTCGCCGAATGTCGCGCCGACCCGGACTGCAGGTCGGGCTTCGAGTGTGACTTCCGCGACAGCTGCCGCCCCGCCACCGCGGGGAGCTGCTTGGCCGACGGCGATTGCCCCGGCGGCGAGCTTTGTCTCGAGAACCTCTGCACCGCGGTCGCGGAGACCTGCCAGTTCGATTTCCAGTGCTCGGCCGGCTTCAGCTGCGCCAACAACCGCTGCCGCTTGCTCTGTGGCCCTGACACGATTTGCCCCGGCGGTACGGCCTGTGAGGCAAGCCTCTGCCAGCCGATCGTCGGTGAGTGCATCGACAGCAGCGAATGCCCCGACCTCTCGACCAACTGCGTCGAAGGAACCTGCCTCCGTCGCTGCGACGAAGGCTGCAACGA
>CAMYMX010000643.1 GCA_947259605.1 uncultured Polyangiaceae bacterium
AGAGGGATTGGGCCAAAGTGGCCGGATCCGATCGGGATCACTGGGTGCAACGCTTTCGCGCCGAGGGACCACGCGCGACGGTCGAAGCCAGTCACGCCCTGTTCGAGCACGCTCGGAGCGCACGGGCAGATTTTCCCGGCTCGCGGTACGTGGCGGCGGACTTGGGCGCTCAGGTTCGACTCAAGCAACTTTTGGATCGGGCGGCGCATGCCTTCGCCATTCGCTGAAGTCCTCGACTCACTCCGAGCCTCCTTCGACGCGCTGGACGCGGCCTGGTACGTATTTGGTGCTCAAGCCGCGCTCGTCCATGGTGCCGTAAGAATGACGGCGGACGTCGACGTCACGGTCTTCCCGGGCGACCACACGGTAGAGGCGCTCACAAAAGTCGTCGAAGCGCACGGTTTCGAACTGCGTGGGGCTGACGCAGACTTCGTCCGAGATACTCGCGTTCTTCCGCTCATTCATCTTGCGACGGGTATCAACGCCGACGTCGTGATTGGCGGCCCCGGCATTGAAGAGTTGTTCTGCTCTCGGGCGGAGTCCGCGGACCTGGGCGGAACGACGGTTCCCGTCGCAGCGGCCGAAGACGTGGTCGCGATGAAGATTCTAAGCGGTCGCCCCAAAGATCGAGATGATGTGGTCGCGATCATCGCCGCGCAGGGGCCGGCCCTGAATCACCATCGCATACGTGAAACGCTTGAGCTCCTCGAGAAGGCACTCGATCGAAGCGATTTGGTGGCGGAGCTGGAGCGAGCGCGGAGCGAAGTGACGCGCTAGAGACCACGGGGCAGAAATGTTAGCCCAGCTGGAGGCGGTGGGAATCGAACCGTCGTCAGAGCACCGTGTTTCGCACGATTCAATAGCGATTACGCAGGAACGTCGCGATGCGGGGACCCCGCCAAAACGCAGTGAATGCGGGTTGCGAGATCCACTTGGGACACGTGTCCCAAACTCGCGCGACGCGGATGCGTTGTTGGTGCACGTGCGCTGCGCCTGGGAAGCGCTGCGCGTGGCGTGAACGTCAAACGCTAAGCGTCAGCCGGCAGGCGACAGCGAAAGCAGCAACGCGCTCGAGCTCGCCAAGAAGTCTGCGCGCATGGCGATGTGCCGCGACACATCAGGTGGCGCGTATTCGTACTTGGACTTGAAGGGCAATGTCTACGTACCCGGCGCGGTGGAGAACTCCGTGGTGGCCTACAAGGACCACCTCATCGTGGGCAACAACTATGGCTACGTCGACCCGTTCATGGAGAACCCAACAGCAGGCGGCATCGTGAAGAAGAAGACGCTTGGCAAGAAGGACTACGGCAAAAAGGTCTTCAACAACATCTGGGGCACCTTTTCGTTTGGGCCGCGCAACAGCATCTTCATCGGCACGTATCGAGGCTAGGTACGCTTCTCGTCGGCACCCAGCCTAGCGCCCGAGACCAGTGAAGACGCCGAGGCACCGGAGACCGAGTCGCCTTGAGCGCCATCGTTGGTTTGGTCGCGCACGAAGGCCGCAAAAAGCAGTGCCGCCGCCAGCGCCGTCGCGGCTCCGAAGTAGAAGGGGGCCGCGGGCCCGAACCCAGGCCAGGAGCCGATCCCCTGCCACAGGACTCCGGCGATCAGCGAGGCGGGAAGGTCGATGATTCCTAGCAGCGCATGGTAGCTCCCGTAGGCAGTGCCGCGAAGCTCGACGGGAACCAGGTCTGCCACCATCGCCTTGGCGGTTCCCGTGGTGAGGCCGTAGTAGGCGCCGTAGCTGAGGTACAATCCGACGATCTCTGTCGCGCTTCCTGCCAGCGCGAATCCGAGATAGATCCCAGCGTAGGCGATCCAGCCGGCGATGATGATGCGTCTTCGTCCGATGCGATCAGAGAGCGCACCCGCGGGTGTGGACACCAGGGCGTAGACCAGGTTGAAGCCGAGTAGCGTCCACAGCACGTCGCTCACGCCGAGACCCCGCTCCTGGGCGCGCAGCACTAGGAAGGCGTCGGAGAAGTTCCCCAGGTCGAAGAGCGCGACGATACCCAGGAAGATCGCGAAGCGGCGGCCGAGTCCGCGAAAACCAATCCGGGGTCCATCGGCCGCCGCTCTCTTTCGGGTTTCTCTGACACCGAGCACCACAGACAACACCGCGAGCACTGCCGGCACCAGACTCACCAGGACGAGAGTCCGAAAGGTGTCTTTGCTTAGCTCTGAGGTGTTCCCCTGCAGGTGCGTGACCACGGCGATGGTGATGAGCAGGCCGAGCACCGCACCCCCGGTATCCGCGGCTCGGTGCATGCCGAAGGCCAGACCCCGGTCGGACGAGGAGATCGAGTCGGCGATGAGTGCGTCTCTTGGCGCCGTCCTCACTCCTTTGCCGACACGATCGGCCCAGCGCGCACCAGCCACCACGCCCCAGCTGCCTGCGAGGAGGAAGAGGGGCTTGGCCAGAGCGGAGAGGATGTAGCCGCCTGCCGC
>CAMYMX010000644.1 GCA_947259605.1 uncultured Polyangiaceae bacterium
AGTCCCTCTGTGGTTGCAGGTGAGGAAGGAGTAGTGAATCCCTGACTAGGTCGATTAGGGTGCTTCAACGTGCGTGGTGTGCGGACCCGGCTAGCGTCATCGGGGGGCCTAAAGCGTACGAAATCCGCTCCCACCTACTAGTAAATTGTAGGGGTTCGACTCAACATAAGTTCCCACGGCAACCACGGTCAGGACTGTCTTATGGGGCCCCGCCAAGTCGACGCTTGCGTCGTCCGCGGGGCTCCGGGGCTTAACCCGGTAGCAGCGACAGCGAAGGGATGGCGATCGGGCGCCGGTGCTGCAAATCACATAGGCTGTAGGCATGAGGGTTGGGGGGCTTCTTTTGGTCGGTGCGCTGCTGTGCGGCCTGGCGTTATGGGTGACGCGCGAGGCAGAGCAGACCACGGCGTTCGGACTCAGCGGTGAACCCGGTCGAATCGCCAGAGGTGCGCCTGAACGTGCGGAAAAGATCCTCAAAGTCCTCGAGTCGGCGAACGATCACAACGACCGACTCGATCGGATGGACCAGCAACTGTTCGGCGAGAACGCTCCTCAGTGAAAAAGGGGACTGTCCCCTTTTATTGGATGGGGGCTGTGAGGCGGGCGACGCGGACGCCGAGGCGGAACCACCAGGGCTTTCGGTCGTACTCGCCCTGCTCCATCTGCCGGGCATGCTTGAAATCCTCCTCGAACATCTGCTCAACTTTGGAGATGAAGGTCGGATCGGCGATGGCGGCCGTGATCTCGAAGTTCAGCCGGAACGAGCGATTGTCGAAGTTGGCCGTTCCGATCGTAGCCACGTCGTCGTCGACTAACATGGCCTTCTCGTGAAGGAAGCCGTCCTGATACCGATAGAACTTCGCGCCGGTGCGGCCGGCGTCATCGAAGTACGAGTACGCGGCCAAATAGACCAGCATGTGGTCGGGCTTGTCCGGGATCAGAATGCGCACGTCTACGCCTCGCAAGCCTGCTAGTTGCAATGCAACGATCACCGAATGCTCCGGGACGAAGTAGGGGCTTGCGATCCAAATGCGCTTTTTGGCCGAGTTGATCGCATGAACGAACATCAGATTCGCGGTTTCGAGCTCGTCAGCGGGGCCGGTGGGAATGATCAGAACGCGGCTGTTGCTTCCATCGGAGGCTTGCTGAGCGACCCAGTTGAGCTTCGGCAGCGTCTCGGTCGCCCAGTGCCAATCCTCGGCAAACGAGATCTGCGCTTTCAAGACAGCGGGCCCTTCGATGCGGACGTGGGTGTCACGCCAATGACCAAATTTCGGATCTTTGCCCAGGTATTCGTCACCGACGTTGTGGCCACCGATCCACGCCACTCGTCCGTCCGTGACCACGATTTTGCGATGATTGCGAAAATTGAGTTGGAAGCGGTTGCGACGCCCTTTGCGCGTATTGAACTCGTGGATTTCCACGCCTGCATCGCTGAGCTCTTGCGTGTAGCTGTTCGGAAGATCGTGGCTTCCGATTTCGTCGTAGAGGAAATACACGCGCACGCCCTGCTTGGCTTTGGCGAGAAGATGGTCCTTGAGGGCGCGCCCCAGGCCGTCGTCGTGCACGATGTAGAACTGCACCAAAACGTACTCTTGGGCTTCGTCGATGCCGTCCAAGATGCTCTTGAACGTCGCGTCGCCATCGATCAGCAGGTTCACTCGGTTGCCGCGAAGTACCGGCATCTCCGCCAGGCCTTCCGCGGCGCTGGTGGCTTCTAGCCGTTCGCTCTCCGGCACCCGATACGGAGCCACCGTTTCGACCGCTGCCCGCTCGATTTGCGCGGTACGGTCATCGGTGCTCCGCCGGGCGACGACGTAGCCTTCAAACTTGCTGCGTCCGAACACCCAGTAGGCGGGGACCGCCAAATACGGAAACGTGTTGAGGCTGACCGCCCAAGCGATCGCCCCTTGCGAGGTCCGCGTGCTCATCACGGCATGAATCGACGAGGTAAAACCCAACACATGAAAAAGCACGACTATCGCGGCAATCATTCGTCCCCTCCGAGTTTTTTTCTGTTCAGCCACGGAGCGCGAATCGTACGAGATCGAGTGTGAACAGTCATGCCGATGGTGTGAACCGTTTCGATCTTCGCAAGTTTACTCATTGTGTACCCCGTACGCGCCGGTGAAGCGGAATTCCTTGGTGTCGACGCACATAGATCATGATATCGCAAGCGCCTCATTCAAAGAGGGGTGTCATGCAAGAGCAAGCAGTGAATCGGTTCTATTCGGACGAGCGAACACGGGGGCGCGTCCGCGGGGCCATCAACGAGTACCTGGGGTTCTTCGACGAGTCGAACGGCGGCGACGTCAAGGCGCGCCAAGCTGGCTACACGACGATGATCAACCACTACTACGATCTCGTCACCGATTTCTATGAGCACGGCTGGGCAAAGTCGTTTCACTTTGCGCCGCGGTTCGAAGGCGAGTCGTTTGACTCGTCG
>CAMYMX010000645.1 GCA_947259605.1 uncultured Polyangiaceae bacterium
AACAGCCGCGCGGACATCGATGCCTTGCTTGCGGCACTTCAAAAAGTGCAGGAGCTGTTCGGCTGATGGACCTACGCGAGCTCTACCAGGAAGTGATCCTCGACCACGGCAAGAACCCTCGGAATCATAGGTTCCCCGAGCCGCACAATCGAGAAGGACGTGGCTACAATCCCCTCTGCGGAGACAAGATCGCCCTGCGTCTGCAGCTCGACGGCGAGACGATTTCCGATGTGGGTTTCATCGGCCAGGGATGCGCCATCTCTCAGGCATCGTGCTCCACGATGACCGAGGCGATCAAGGGCAAGACGCTTGCCGAAGCCGAAGCCCTATTCTCCAAGTTTCATACGATGCTTACGAGCGAAGACAGCTCCGAAGACGACATTGAACAGCTCGGCAAGCTCGCGGTGTTCGCGGGCGTCCGCGAGTTCCCGATGCGCGTCAAGTGCGCAACGCTCGGCTGGCACACCCTCAACCAAGCTCTTCACGACGAGAGCGGCGAAGCAAAGACGGAGTAGCGAGGTGGGCGACGACATCGAGCGCTTGAAGATTCACAAGATCCAACCGCGGACCACGTCCGACCACGTGTTCTTGCCTGTGGCGGAGCCACCACACCATCCGCCAACGGAGCCGCTCACCGAGGCGCTCGGAGGGAGCGGAGAGAAGCCCGCCGCGCCGGTCGACCCAGCGCGCGTCCACGCTGCCATCATCGAAGCGCTCGAGTCGATTTACGACCCTGAGATCCCCGTAAACATCTATGACCTCGGCTTGATTTATGGCGTCGAGGTCGATGAAGACGGCCGCGCCGAAATTCGAATGACATTGACGGCGCCTGCGTGCCCGGTCGCCGGCGCGATCGTCGAAGAGGTTGCCGAAAAGTCGGGTCGCGTAGCCGGGGTATCGACCTCGCATGTCGAGTTGGTCTGGGACCCACCCTGGACGCCCGAACGAATGACCGAAGCGGCAAAGCTCGAGCTAGGAATGATTTAGAGATTCGCCATGATTCGCTTCCTGCTTCGTACATCGGTTCTTTGTTTCCTCGCTGCGGGGTGCCAAGACGCCTCGCCGGGCGGTCCAGCCGCGACATCGAGCACGAGCAACGTCTACGAGGGGAGACTCCCGTCACCCGAGTCGTTCGCAGAGCAATACCCGGCCTTCGACAGCTACTGGTATCAGGGGCGCGCCGAAGTCACCCGCTACGCACTCCGGCAAGCGAGGTATGGCGGCCAGCACGATGGAGAAGCCGTCCTGGTGTTCGTGACCGAGGATTTCCTTCCGGGCCCTCAGGTGAAGCAGGAACACGGGGAATCGCCCGACGCGATCTCGGTGCTCAAGCTCAATGCCTCCCGGCGTTTCTATACGGGCATCTACCCCTACACCTTGATGACGTCGTCGTTCACGCCGGCGCTCGAACCGAGAGGGCCGACGCTCAAGCTGAGCAGCACCATTCAAGAATGGTGCGGCAACGTCTACAGCCAGATCAACCGGCGAGACGGGGGCCTGCAAGCCGTTTCGCATTCGTATTTCCAAGATGACGCGGACCAGAAGACGACGCTGCCGATCGCGCGGCTGGAGGACGGGATTTGGGCGCAGATTCGAATCGATCCGTCGGCGATCCCGATCGGCAAGCAAGAGCTGATACCGGCGCTCGACTACATTCGGATGCGACACAAGGCCTTGCGCGCGTACCCGGCCGAGGTGACTCGGAAGTCCGACGTCAAGACCGACCTGGTCGATCACTCCGTGGCAGCGGTCGAAGTGAAGTACCCCGCCTTGGGTCGCGACTTGATCATCTATTACGAGCCGAAGTTCCCGCACGTCATCCAAGCCTGGGAAGAGAACGTGGGACCGCAGCGCACGACGGCCGTGCGCAGTCGGGCAATCATCGACGACTACTGGCACCACAACGCCCCAAGCGACAGCTGGTACCGAGACGCCCTCGGCCTAACGCACTAAACCAGGCCCCTGGAAACGACCAACCATACGATCGGAGAACGGCTCGCGCTGCCGCGGGCGTTGGGGGGCCGGGGTGTTGGGTTGGGTGGGTGGTTTGGTTTAATTACACCGCCCGCCCACCCCCACCCGTAATCCTCCCTGCCGCGGCATTCGCTTCGCTCTGCCTTGGCGGCGCGTTGCGCCGGGCTTCGCCCTTTGGGCTCGCGCTGCCGCCTGGGAAAGTTGTTGTTCATGTCTGCGTATGGAGGGGCGCGGAAAAAGGCGTGATATGGGGCGGAGTCGACGTAGCGAGTGACAATCGGCAAGACAGCAACCACCGCCGATTGGGCGCGAGCTCCGAGGCGAGGCTTGCGTGGTCCAGGCCCCCAAGTGCTTCCGACCACATTTGCAAGCCGAGCCGTTCGACGCAGCCCCGTGTCGCGCCTTTTTCCGCGGCCCGGTGTATGCGGCTATTTCTTCTGTCCGGCGAACTGGTCGTCTTTGGTTTTGAAC
>CAMYMX010000646.1 GCA_947259605.1 uncultured Polyangiaceae bacterium
AAGTCTGCGACCCGACCCAGGCAAGTGGGGTGACCGCGTCGTTGCCCCACGATTCTGCCGTCCAGATTGAGTCGTACCCAAGCCGTTCGACCTCAGAGATCTTCTCGATGTCGACGAGACCCTGCACGGTCGTGTTCAACTGCGGGCCTGCGTATCCAAGGGTTAGGCCGAGCTTCATTTGCAACTCCCAACAAAAGGGGACAGTCCCCTTTTTGAAATCGCGGGGACACTATCAGGAAGAAGAGCGCGTTTCAATTTGAAGCGGGCACTGCCGCAGGTCAGCCTGCGCGGATGCGCGTGTTGGTCACTGGGGCCTTCGGGCGGCTCGGTCTGAAGGGCATCGAGCGTCTCTTGGAAGAGGGGCATTCCGTGATCGCCTTCGATGTTCCGAACCGGCGAAACCGAAAGTTTGCTCGGCGATTCGAGGATCGGATTCGAATCGTGTGGGGCGACATTCGGTTTGCGGCTGACGTTGCCGCTGCAGTCGCGGAGTGCGATGCGATCATTCACAATGCCGGGGTTCTGGCACCGGCCTCCGAGCTTCATCCCAATCTTGCTTACGCGGTCAACGTGGGTGGGACCAAGAACATACTCGACGCGATGAGGCGCATGAAAGCGCCGCCGATCATCGTTTTCGCATCGTCATTGTCCGTATGCGGGCCGCGCGTGCCCGGCGGCCCGCCACTCACCGGAGACCTCCCGGCCGTCGTAACCGACAACTACACGTCGAACAAAGCCGAGTGCGAACAGCTTCTTCGCGAGTCGGGCCTTCCGCACGTGGTTTTCCGAATTGGAGTATCGGTAGGCGTCAAGCCAGCTGCCGGCGATCTATCGCCGGACGTTTTTCGGGTGCTCTTCAGCATCAACCCGGACACTCGCCTCGAGTGGGTTCATCCTGAGGATGTCGCCCTTGCGCAGGTTCGTGCGATCGAATGTCCAAGAGCGCTGGAGAAGACCTTGATGATCGGCGGTGGCGAAAGCTGCAGGCTGACGTTCGGCGAATTCTATGGCTCGATGTTCGACGCGACCGGAGTGGGTCGTTTCCCGCTCGAAGCATACGGAAGCGCTGAGTACTATTGCGATTGGCTGGATACGGACGAAAGCCAATCGCTCCTGAACTACCAGCGCATCAGCTTCGATGAATTCATCGAACGATTGCGGCAAGAGACACGCTTCACCCGGCCGCTGGCTCAGATGTTTGCACCGCTCATTCGCTGGTACATGCTGCGCTACTCTGATGCTTGGCAAAGCAGGAACGACCCGGCGTAGGTTCAAGCGCGCTGGCTCGATACCGAGAGCACCTCGCCGGTCATGTACGAGCTGTAGTCGCTGGCCAAGAAGACCATGACGTTTGAAATCTCCCATGGCTCGGCGCCGCGGCCGAAGGCCTCGCGTTTCTGCAGCTCTTCGAGCAGGCCCGGTGGAGTGACCTTTTCGAGGAACGGATGCATGGCGAGCGATGGGGAGACACAGTTGATGCGGACGTTTCGTTCTGCGGCTTCGATGGCCGCGCAGCGGGTGAGGGCCATGACGCCGGCCTTTGCGGCCGCGTAGTGCGATTGCCCCTCTTGAGCGCGCCAGCCGAGAACCGAAGCGTTGTTGACGATCGCGCCCTTGCCGCGGGGCATCATGTGCTTGAGCGCTGCGCGGGTGCAACGAAAGCAACCGTTGAGCGTCACATCGAGCACTAGATTCCACTGTTCGTCTGTCATGTCCACGAGCTTGGCGTAGCCGCCGAGACCAGCGTTGTTCATCAGGATATCGACATGCCCCATCTTGTCGATTGCAAGCTCGAACATCGCTTGAACTTGGTCTTCTTTGGTGACGTTGCAAAGTGTGGTTTCCGGCCGCACTCCCGTCTCAGCCTCGATCTTGTCGGCCGCTTCGCCGAGCCGCCGTTCGTGAATGTCGCTGATCACGAGCGCCGCGGCGCCCTCCTCGGCGCAGCGAATGGCCGTTGCAAAGCCAATTCCCGTGCCGGCGGCGGCCGTGACGAGAACGTGCTTGCCTTCGAGCAGGCCGTGCCCGCCAACGTACGTGGGTTTGGTGGTCATCGCGGCTCCTTCGGCAGCCCGAGCCCTCGTTCGCCGATGATGTTTCGTTGGATCTGATTCGAGCCCGCATAGATCGTGTCGGCTCGCGAGAAGAGATACCACTTCTGCATGGCGGTGAGCTCATAGGGCGTGCCATCGAGGAGCTCGGCCTCCGGGCCAAGCAGGTCCATCGCAAGCTTGCCGAGGTCGCGATGCCAATTCGACCAGTAAAGCTTGCTGATCAGGGCCTCGCGGTTCAGGTCGGCGCCTTCGTGCTCCAGCATTCGCAGTGCGTTGACGCGCATGATTCTGAGCCCAATTGCGGCGCCTGCGATCCGCTGACGGAAGATGGGGTCCTTTGCAGCTCCCGATTCCTTAGCCGCAGCGACGACTTGCTCGAATTCCTTCTGT
>CAMYMX010000647.1 GCA_947259605.1 uncultured Polyangiaceae bacterium
CCATGCGTACGGCGCGCCCTCGTTTGGGCTCGACCACGACAATTTCATCGGCCGGCTCGCTCAATCGAATGCAGTGAGCGACGACTGGGCCTCCTTTTACTGGTCGTCCCGACTCGAACCGCAGCTGAAGCTTGCAGCGAACCGAGGCTTGATCGATTCCGCGACGCGTTCCGCCTTCGACGCCTTGCAGCGCGTTCTTCCCGATCGAGTCGGCGCGGCAGAGCCTCCGTCCCGCCTACATGGCGACCTCTGGGGAGGGAACCTGCACGTCGATGACGACGGGCAACCAGCGTTGATCGATCCTGCTGTCTACGGGGGTCACCGGGAAATCGATCTTGCGATGATGCGACTCTTCGGCGGCTTCGGCCAACGTGTGTTTGCCTCTTACGCCGAAGCCCGACCGCTCGCCCCGGGTGCGGCGGAACGAATCGCCCTCTATCAGCTCTACCCTCTTCTGGTGCACGTGAACCTGTTTGGCGGCAGCTACGTCGCATCCGTCAAGCGCGCGCTCTCGGACTGCGCTTGAGCGCTGCGCCTCAGCCGAAGTTCTTGACACCGTGGGGCCAGTGACCCAGAAACGCACGATGGCTCTTTCCGGCGCGAACGGACCAACGACGGGCGAGCGCCCGGCGGTACTCTTGATCGACCATGGGAGTCGGCGGGCTGCGGCCAACGCGCTGCTCGACGAAGTCGCTGCCTTGGTCAAGAAGCGCCTCGGCCCCGAAAGCATCGTGGAGCCTGCCCACATGGAGATCGCAGAGCCCACAATCGCCGACGGCTTCGCTCGCTGCGTCGAGCAAGGTGCGACCACTGTGGTCGTTCACCCGTTCATGCTGGCCCCAGGGCGGCACGTGACCGAGGACCTGCCACGCCTCGTTGCGGAAGCCGCCGCCCGACACCAGGGTGTTGGGTTTTCGATGGCGGCCCCGCTCGGCAGTCACTCCGGCATCATCGACGCGGTAATCGAACGCTGCCAGTCGGCGCTTTTAGGCTCGGAACCTTCGGCAGGCTAGGGAATGAGAATCACCTTGCCGGTCGTCTTGCGGCCAGCGAGCGCAGCGAGCGCAGCGTCGGCGTCGCAGAGAGGATGCGTCGCAGAGACGAGTGGTGCGATTTTCCCCATTGAATGGAGGCGCACAATGGCCTCCTGCGCCTCCTGAATTACCTGGGGATTCTTCTTGAAGTAGAGCCCCCAGTGAAGCCCGACCAAAGAGAAGTTCTTCACCAGGACGCGGTTCATCTTCGCAGATGGGATTCGACCGCTCGCGAAGCCGATGATTAGAATCCTTCCTTCGAAAGCGATGCATTTGGTCGACAGGTCGAAGGTATCCCCGCCAACCGGGTCGTAGATCACATCCGCCCCGCGCCCTGCGGTCAACTCCTTGACCCGCTCGACCCAATCCTCTTCTCGGTAGTTGATGACCTCGTGCGCTCCGTGCTGTTTCACGAGCGCGAGCTTTTCAGTCGTTCCAGCCGTGCCGATGACCTTCGCACCGAGGGCTACTCCGAGTTGAACCGCAGCGAGCCCTACTCCTCCCGCCGCTGCGTGCACTAGGAGCGTTTCGCCTGCCTCGAGGCGCGCGCGATTCACCAACCCGACGTAAGAAGTTTGATAAACGAGCCCGAGGGCCGCGGCTTCCTCGAAAGTCATCTCGCTGGGAATGGGGAAGACTCGCGCTTCAGGCGCGGCCACGGTCGAAGTGAAACCACCGTATTCGAGTAAGGCGCTCACTCGATCGCCGACGGAGAAGCGCGAGACACCTTCGCCGAGGGTTCGGACGATTCCTGCGACCTCGGCACCGGGCGAAAACGGAAGCTCCGGCTTAACTTGATACTTGCCTTCGGTAATGAGGATGTCGAAGAAGTTGCAGCCCACCGCCTTCACGTCGATGACGACCTCGCCCGGGCCAGCATGCACTTCGCTCAGCTCCTCGCGCTCCAGGGCCGTCGGACCCGCCAGCTCTCGCACGACCATCCTGTACATAGCGCGGAAGTTTGCCCCAAAAACGGGACAAGACTAGCCATCCGCACCAAAAACGCCGTGGTCCTGGTATAACCGTGGCGATGGCTGGGCCGAGGCGAAAGTACCCGCTGCCCGCGGGTGTCATTCCGGCGGCACCGGAGGATAGTGGTTCGCGCGTGCGCACCAAGGCGCCCGCGGCAGCCGATAGGGGCTCCGACAGCCAACCGGTGCTCAAGGAAAACCTCGTCGACCTCGCGCGAAGGCTCGTCGACGAGCTGGTCACGCTCGGCCCCAACGAAATCGCACCCTTGGTGCGGCGCTTGATGGCGCTCGGGAATTTCGCGCTCGAGGAGCTGTCCGAGAGCTTCCCGGGTCCGCTCTGGCGCCAGGCCTTGGCGACAGACTCCCGATTGCAGCGTCCCTACGAAATCTCCGCGATCGCTGCCGCCCTCGCTGCGTTCGAAGGAGAGGCGATCCCCTA
>CAMYMX010000648.1 GCA_947259605.1 uncultured Polyangiaceae bacterium
CTCATGTCTTCCTCATGGAGTCTTGCCGAGCGCTGCTACATAGCCTCGGCTCAAGTGTTCGCAAAGGGCCAAGGGCGTTTCACCGCCGTCGAGCTCTCTTTTGGCGAGGGATTCCAACTCGTCTGTGCCCCCTAGGGTCGAAAGCCCGTGCTCGCCATGTTTACGGGCGAAAAGGTCGAGGACCCAGCGCACCTCGCCCTGCCGACGCCGCGCCGCGAGGGATGATTGGATGTGCTTCCGATGTTGTTCGAGCGCCGCAATGAGGGCGTCGATCCCGGTGCCCTGGGTCGCGCTGGTGGCGACGATCGGGGTCTGCCAGTCCGCGTCCTGTCCGGCCGCGGCCCCGACAGCCTTGGCGGTTTGGATCGCGCCCTCCAGATCGGCTACCGCGCGTCGTGCCAGCTCCTCCTGATCCGCCTTGTTGACGACCAAGATGTCAGGGATTTCCATGATTCCGGCCTTCAAGAACTGAAGGACGTCTCCGCTTCCCGGCTGGATCACGAGCACGACCGTATCGGCTACGTCGACGACGTCGACCTCGGACTGACCAACACCGGTCGTCTCGACGATCACCATGTCATACGCGGCGGCCAGGACACGCACCGCAGAGTTGGCCGCGTAGGCAAGGCCGCCGACTTCGCCCGCGGTTGCGAGCGAACGTACGAAGAGACCGTCATCCGTCGGGTCGAAGCTCATTCGGGCGCGGTCGCCGAGCAGCGACCCGCCCGATCGGATGCTCGAAGGGTCGACGGCCACGACGCCGACCGTTCGATCGCGCAGCCGCACCGAGCGAGCGAGCGCCGAGGTGAGCGTGCTCTTGCCGACGCCGGGCGGACCGGTGAGCCCGACTCGATGCCCGCCAGCAGCCTTGGGCGCGTCCTTGAGCGCGGCCAACAGCGCGGCCACTCGCGCCTGCGACTCTAGCCTCCGATCTTCCACCAGATTCAAGGCGCGCGAAACGGCCGCCTTGTCGGACGACATCACGCGCCGCGCGTCCCCGCTTGGATCACTCGGCGGCATGCTGGCGGTCCACCAGGTCGATCAGGTCGCTCATGATGTTGTCGAGCTCGAAGTCCTTTGGGGTGTAAACCGCCGCGACCCCTTCAGCGCGGAGCCGCTCGGCGTCCGCCTCGGGAATGATGCCCCCGGCGACCAGCGGAATATCGCCGAGGCCTGCATCGCGAAGCCGCTGCAGGACCTCGGGAACCAACGCAAGATGGGAGCCGCTGAGGATACTCAGACCGATCAGGTGCACGCCTTCTTCGAGTGCCGATGCCACGATTTGCTCCGGTGAGACGCGAATTCCCTCGTACACGACGTCGAACCCGACGTCTCGGGCCTTGATGGCGATTTGCTCCGCGCCGTTCGAATGCCCGTCGAGGCCTGGCTTGCCCACCAGGAGCTTCGCGCGCCGTCCCATTCGCGCCTCGAGTGCATCGAGTCGTTTTCGAAGACGGTCGATCGTTTCTGCGGCGGCTCCGGATCGGGAGGCCTTCACCGTCGCGCCGGCAACGCCCGTTGGGGCGCGATACTCTCCCCAGACTTGGCGAAGCGCGTTGGCCCATTCGCCGGTCGTCACGCCAGCATGGGCAGCGGCTATCGACGCTGCCATCAGGTTCTCGTCGGTCCTCGAGACACGCTCGATCTCGGCGAGTGCTGCGTCGGCGGCAGCGCCGTCCCGCGTTTCCTTCCAGCGGGCGAGCGCGGCGCGTTGGTTGGCATCGACCTCGGGGTCGACGGTCAGAATCGCGTCATCGAGATTCTCGATGAGCGGAGAGGCTGCGCCCTCGATGTACTTATTGACGCCGACGACGATCTGCTCACCGGCCTCAATCGCGCGAAGGCGCGCCGCATTGGACTCCACGAGCTTCTGCTTGATGTAGCCCGTCTGAACCGCTTCGACGGCTCCACCTCGCTTCAGGACCTCTTGCACCTCGGCCCAGGCCGAGTCGACCAGCTGCTGCGTCTTTGCCTGAACTACGGGGCTACCTTCGAAGAGGTCGTCGTACTCGAGAAGGTCGGTTTCGTAGGCGAGAATCTGCTGGGCGCGAAGGGACCACTGCTGATCCCAGGGCCGCGGAAGACCGAGGGCCTCGTTCCAGGCCGGCAGCTGGATCGCGCGAGCGCGTGCGTTCTTGCTGAGGGTGACCGCCAGCATTTCGAGGACGATTCGGATGACGTTGTTTTCGGGTTGCTGCTCCGTCAGGCCGAGGGAATTGACCTGAATCCCATAGCGAAAACGCCGCTGCTTGGCATCGGTGACCCCATATCGCTCCCGCGTGACCCGGTCCCAGAGCTCGACGAACGCGCGCATCTTGCAGAGCTCTTCGACGAAGCGAATGCCCGCGTTGACGAAGAAGCTCATGCGCCCGACGACCTTGCCGAACTCGTTCTCGGGCACCCGGCCCGTGGCTTTCACCGCATCGAGCACGCCGATCGCGGT
>CAMYMX010000649.1 GCA_947259605.1 uncultured Polyangiaceae bacterium
GCTGAGGGTGGCCGCGCATTGGGGCCCCAGTCCTCGCGGTTCTTCCATTCTTCCCACATCGCATCGCGGATCGTCGCTGCATCGGGGTGGGTTCGAGCCAACTTGCTGAACCGTGCGACGCGCCGCTCGTCTGCCTCGAGTCGGGCACCCGCTTCGTCCGGCAGCTTGCCCACGTATCTTCGAAGCGCTGCTTCTTGCCCGTCGGTGAGACTTCCCGCCCAATCCTCGACCGCGTCGACGAACTGGTCCTGGCGCTCCTGGACGCGCTCTTCGATAGGCGCGGCCAGCTCTTCTCGCGCCTCCTCGAGCCGCTTTTCGATTCGCTTCTCGACGAAATGGATCTGATCGTCTCGGAGGGTGGCCATGATCGGCGCGGCTTCGTCGATGATGGCGCCGGCAACGGTGTCGATGAGACCGTCGACCTGGCGCTCCATTCTAAGGAGCTTCTCCTCGGTGAGCCCCTTGGCGATGGCCACGTCGACCGAGGCGACCAGCATGTCGATCTTGCTGCCCAGGGCCATGGGCGCGGCAGCCATGAGCCTGTCGACCGAAGCACGCGTAGCCGCGGTCTGGGCTTCGTCGAAATTGAACTCGACGGCAATCTGACGCGTCACCCAGCGAGCGCCGAGGTTTTGAAGCAAGCCGGTGCAGCCGACCGCCAACAGCAGGAACAGACTCAGGGCAACGACGGCGGGACGCCGGGAATGGCGGAAGAGAAAAGTCATGAAGGAAGCCGGACAGCGAGCCGAACCCCCAAACTCTGGGGCCGGAACGCCGAGACCGCAATCGGCGGAGACTTTCTTCCGAAAACTGACACGGTCCGCGGGCCGGGCTCAGTAGAGCTCGGGGACGAAATTCTGATCGTCGAGCGGCGGGCGGACGTACTTTTGCTTACTCTGCCGCTCGGGAAGATGGAGATTGGGCTGGTGCACTTCCTGGTAGGGAATCAGGCTCAAGAAGTGTGAAATGACATTGAGGCGGGCGCGGCGCTTGTCGTCGCCGTGTACGACATACCAGGGTGCCTGCTTGATGTCGGTGTGCGCGAACATCTCGTCCTTGGCCTTCGAGTAGTCGACCCAGTATTTGCGCGACTGCAGATCGACGTCGCTGATCTTCCAACGTCGAATCGGGTCTTCGATGCGCTTTTGGAAGCGGCGCTCTTGCTCCTCGTCGCTTACCGAGAACCAGTACTTGATCAAGATGATCCCGGAGCGGACGAGCATGCGCTCGAACTGGGGGCAAGAACGGAGAAACTCGCGGTACTCCTCCTCGGTGCAATAGCCCATGACCTTTTCGACGCCAGCACGGTTGTACCAACTTCGATCGAAGCAGACCATTTCGCCCGCCGCGGGGAGATACTCGACGTAGCGCTGGAAGTACCATTGGGTTCGTTCGCGCTCGGTGGGCTTTGCCAGCGCCTCGACGCGGCACACACGCGGATTGAGGTTCTGGGTGATCCGCTTGATTGCGCCACCCTTCCCCGCAGCGTCACGACCTTCGAAGACCACGACCACCTTGAGGCCTTCGGTGTGGATCCACTTCTGGAGCTTCACCAACTCCACCTGGAAGTCGGCCATGACTTTGTTGTACAGCGGCTTCTTGATTTTCGGCTTCTTGGCAGCCTTTGGGTCCTGCCCGACGGCGGCCGCTACGCTCTCGACTTCGGACTCTCGTTCTTCACTCTTGCTCATCGCACCCTCGCTCCGACTCAATTTCGCACAACAGGTGGGATAGCGGCAAATCGCCAAGAGGACCAGCCGCGCAATCTGTGCGCCGGCCATCGACCGCGGACCGTGACAGCTGACGCTCCGCTCGATAGCATGCTGGCCGTGGCTCTTCTCAAACCCATCGCGCCTCCCTACGACATCGGGGAATGGCAACGAAAACCGTTTCCTGAGCGCGTCAAGATGGTCTGCCAATCCTGGGCCCTGCAGGGCTACGGCACGCCCTCGCCGATCTACATCGTCTACATCCTCAAGATCGCCCTCTACGTCTGGCTCTGGAGCGTCTTCTGTGCATTCACGCCCGGCTTGGGTGACCCCGGCAACTTCAGCTCGTGGTACTACGAGCCAATCGCGTTTCAAAAGGCCGTGCTCTGGAGCATGGCCTTCGAGGGACTCGGCTTCGGATGCGGGAGCGGTCCGCTAACGGGTCGATACAGACCCCCCATCGGCGGGGCGCTTTACTTCCTCAGGCCGGGCACGACGAAGGTTTCGCTGTTTCCGGGGATCCCGGTGTTCGGTGGATCGAAACGCACCGTGCTCGACGTCTTGCTGTACGCGGCACACATGTTCTTCTTGTTCCGTGCGCTGACGGCGCCGGAGCTCACAACCGACCTCCTCCTGCCGACGGTCGTCTTACTTCCAGTCCTCGGCCTCACCGACAAGACCATCTTCCTCGCGTCGCGAGCCGAGCACTACTACACCGCACTGGTCTGCTTC
>CAMYMX010000650.1 GCA_947259605.1 uncultured Polyangiaceae bacterium
CGAGGTCTACGACGACTTCGCCCACCACCCGACAGCGGTGAAGGAAACGCTTTCGGGTTTCCGGGAGCGCGTGAAAGGAAGGCTGATCGCGGTCTTCGAGCCAAGGAGCGCAACGGCGTCGCGACGATTGCACCAAAACGCCTATCCCGATGCATTTGCGCCCGCGGACGTGTGCATCTTGGCGCCCGTCGGACGGAGTGGAATCCCTACCGAGGAAAAGCTAGACACGAAGGCCATCGCGGATGCGATTTCACGCCGCGGCGGCCGGGCCAGAGCCTGCGAAAGCGTCGACGAAGCGGTCGACGCAGCGGCGACGGAAGCCCAGCCAGGCGACACCATCGTGGTGATGTCGAACGGCAGATTTGACGACGCCCCGGACCGGATCCTGCTCGCCCTGATGAAGATCTGACCGACTCCCGGTCAAGCTCACAGCCACGGACCTACGGCCACAGCCACGGCCCTTCGGCCACGCCCGCGGCCTCCGGCACTGACACTGACACTGACACTGACACTGACGCTGACACTGGCGCTGGCGCTGGCGCTGGCGCTGGCGCCGGCACTGTGGGTAGTCCCCTGATGACCGATGACAAGACACTCGTGATCGACCGCGTGTTCCACGCATCGCCCGAGCGCGTGTTTGCTGCCTTCACCGAAACCTCTCACCTTGCGAAATGGGACGGACCCGAAGGCATGGCCACTGAGATCTTTTCGAACGAAGTCAGCCCGGGAGGCAGCTACGAGCTTGCTGAACGACCTGGAGCGCTACCTGGCTCGCTCAACGGCCTCGTTCAACGTTGCGAGGCTTCGTAGCTTACGTCCATCTTGAGCTGGAACGCGCTGTCGAGCTCAATCTCCTTCGTAGTCTCGTCGGCTGTTACGGTGAGGACCTCCGTCGATTGACCCTCGACTCGCGCGCTCCCCTCGAGCGCGTTGACGTTGAGGATGACCTGACCCGTGGCGGTCGTCGAAAGCGACTTCAGCTCGAACTCAATACCCTCTTCTACGAAGCTCAGGGTCTGCTCGGGCGCCGTGTGAATGATGTCGACCTTGAGTTTCACATCGTCAGCATTCCTGTCTACGAGCGTGTAGCGGTCGATTCGCTGAATTGCGAACCCGTAGAGCTCTAGCTGCTGACGCGCCTCCCAAACCGCGCCCAGCCCAACCGAAGCGGCGGGAAAAACGACACGGGCCAGCGAGGTGCGCGCGTGGACGATCGTCATGAGGAGCCGGATCGGAACCTTTGGATTCTTTGCGGCCTCGTTGAGCTCGCTACGAATTGTGTTCCCGCGGTCGTCAACCTCGATCGAACCGCCCACGTCCCTAAGCAGTGCGGCGCTCTGGTTGAAATCAAGCTCGACCTCGGGTGCGAATCCCGGGGGCACGACCGCCTCGGCATGGACAATTCGGACGTCCAAACGCACGTTGCCACTCGGAAGCTTGGTCGCGGGACCGGAGGAGACCACGAACCGGAGGGTGGGCGCATCGGTCAATTCCTCCCCATCCCCGGTCGTCGTCGTCATCGACGAAGTCGAGAGCTCCAAGGTCGAGGTGGTCATGGATCCATCCCGGATCTGGTAACGCAGGGGACGCCTATACTGGTCGCCATAGTCGAGCACCACGACCGAGTCCTTTATTGCGTCTCTCGCAGTGTCTGACTTGCAACCTGTGAGGACGAGTAGAGCGCACGTCACCGTGAACGCGCGCTGAAGCGTTTGCTTGGTCATCACAACTCTCTCTTCATCGCACTCAACGGCACCGTACTCATCACCGCGCGCTTCCTAGCTTGGTTTTCGGATGAACTCAACCGCCGAACCCGTCGCGCGATTCTTTGGACGCGGCTGTTGCACACTCCCGGTCGTTGAAACGACCTGGAGCGCTGCCTGGCTATCTAGCTCTGCGGATAAGGCTTGGTGGCCTTGCCCGCATCTTTCCAGCCTTTGATGCCTTCACGCATGATATGGACCTTTTTGTATCCATTGGTGGAGGCACGTTCGGCGGCCGCGTCCGAGGCGGTGCAGTTCGTGTTCGAGCAGTAGAAGATGAGATCTTTGCTCTTGTCTTCGGGGAGCTGCGCGAGGTCGTACTTGTAGGACGAGGTCAAGATGACGGCGTTCGGCACCGTGCCATTCTTCTTCCGTGTGCTCTCGGAGTTGGCATCCACGGCGACGGCACCGGATTGAAGCGCTTTGTCGGCGTCATCGACCGAGATCACCGGCATCGTAGCTTCGGATTTCTCAGCTGGGGCAGTCTCTGCTGAGGCAGATGGGTTGGCGTCTTTGCAGCCAGCGAGAACGAAGGTGAGGAGTAGGGAGAGGAGAAGTGTTCGCATCGAGAAAGCTTAGAGCCAGCTCAGCGCCTAGCAAGGTCAAGATACGGCCCCTCAGCGGCACTGGATCGGGGCTTTCTGAAGCTCCGGCGGCATTCTTTTC
>CAMYMX010000651.1 GCA_947259605.1 uncultured Polyangiaceae bacterium
GCAGCGCGCATCATTGTCGGCGCGGTCGAAAAGAACAAACGCCGTGTGCTCGTGGGGCCAGACGCTTACGTCTACGACTCATTGGTCCGCCTTCTGCCCTCTGCCTATCAGCGTATCGCCGTCGGCTTTGCAAGACGCGCGATGAAGTAGAACATCGACGAGACCACCTACGACGGCATCCTGAGTCGACTCGAAGACAAGGCATATCCCCTCGAGCCCCTGCGGAAGACCCAGCAACCCACGGGCTCGTGAAAGAGCGCGGGGCCCTTTGGTAGCGCCTGCGGCGTCATGGCCGATCCGTCCTCCACAAACCCCCATTGACCCCACCCCCCTCGTCGCTACAACCCCATCATGCCCCAACCTCTAATGTGTCCCCCCGCAGTCCTCAGCCAAAATCTCCACGGCCGCCGCGTCATCGTCACCGGCGCCAACTCCGGCATCGGTTTCGTCACCGCGCAACAGCTTGCCAA
This sequence comes from uncultured Polyangiaceae bacterium, assembly GCA_947259605.1. Classification (GTDB taxonomy): domain Bacteria; phylum Myxococcota_A; class Polyangia; order Polyangiales; family Houyiibacteriaceae; genus SG8-38. Next base: position 471 of record CAMYMX010000651.1, read on the forward strand.
GCAGGGCGCGTCCGTGACGCTCGCCTGCCGAAACGAGGCAGAGGGTAGCGCGCGGGCCGACGAGATTCGCGCCGAAGTCCCGAACGCCGATCTCGAAGTGCGAAAGCTCGATCTCGGCGACTTGAGCTCCGTGCGCGCCTTCGTCGACGGCTACCTTGGCGCTCACGATTCCCTCCACCTCTTGATCAACAACGCGGGCGTGATGAACACGCCGCAGGGCAAAACGGCCGACGGTTTCGAGACCCAGATCGGCGTCAACCATCTCGGGCATTTTCTCCTGACGGAGCTCCTCCTCGACACCCTAAAAAAGAGCGCACCCGCCCGCGTGGTCGTGGTCTCGAGCTGCTACCACGACATGGCCATGGGCCGCGAAGGCGTCATCGACCTCGACGATCTCCATTTCGAGAACCGCGAGTACGAAGGCTGGGCCTCCTACGCGCAGTCCAAGTTGGCGAACGTGCTGCACGCCAAGCAACTCGCGAAGCGTCTCGAGGGCACGGGCGTCACCGCGGTGAGTGTTCACCCGGGCTGGGTCAGGACGGAGCTCATGCGTCACACGATGCCGGCCTGGATGCAACGCGTGACGCGACCGTTCATGCGCATGATGGGCATGGTCGAACCATGGGAGGGCACCCAAACCACCCTCTACGCCGCGCTCGCTCCCGACGTCGAAGATCACCCAGGCGCCTACTACAGCCAAACCGGCACCTACCGCGACAAATCCAAGAACACCGGCGGCTGGCCACTCGAATCCCCAAGCCCCCACGCCCACGACGACGACATGGCCCAACGCCTCTACGAACACAGTCGCCAACTCGTGGGTCTCGCGGCTGCCTCAGCACGCGAAGCCTCACAGGCCGCGCGGCCTCACCAAGCTTGATGCCGCGCCAAGGGGAGGGCGCGGGTTTGGCGCGCGCCACAGGCGCAGGCTCAGCGTTCCCTCAGCGCGAGGTCTTACCCCCCACCACGCCAAGCGCCGACTCCGGTACGACGCAGCGAAACGCGGCTCGCTCCGCCATGGGCTCAACCGGATCCTGCTTCGCACCGATGCGCCTGGTCCGGCAGGTCAGCTCGAACGCCTCGGGCTGGAGCGCAGGAAGAATGCGCACCGTGCAGGTCCCACCCACGCACGGAGCGCCGGGCTGGATCGCAGTCTCGAGCCAAGCCGGGGCAAACGACGCTCGGCACGCCTGAAGCACGCTCTGCTTGCTCCTCTCCCACGTCAGCACAGGCGGAAAGATGACGAGCCGACACCCTTCATCCGGCTGCGAGGGGTTGGTGCAATCGCCCACCTGCGTCCATTCGGGCAGCTCCCCGATCCGGGGCTCGGGCTCGCCCGGCTCCTTGATGCTCACGAGCGTCGTCACGGATGCTGCGTAACGCGCAAGCTCGCGTTCGGCGCGCGTCGGAAGGCGCCCCCCAAAGCGCATCCCGCAGACCCCGTACGCGGTCTTGCCGTCGACGAGCGTAACGCTGCGCGGCTCGAGCACGTCCTTCGCTCTCGATCGCGCCGTCAGGATCGATGTCGCCACCGGGCAATCGATCGTGCCACGGCTTCCACGCGAGCACGGAAGCGGCGCAGCGCTCATCCAAAACGACGCCACCTCGGCGGCGCTCTCTCCGAGGGGCCCCTCGGGAGCGCTCGGCGGCGTGCAAATCTCAGCGAACCCAACGCCCAGCTTCTCGCCGGTTCTCCACCCGCAGCGGGCCTGCGCCTCATCGCCGCTGGCCGTCCCCGAACCCACGACCATCAGCAGCAGCCCCCCGAGAATCCAGCGCGCACTCAGCGTCACGCGCGCAAACATATCCCGTTCAACCCCTTCCTCGCCACACGGCGCGAGTGGCGCAATTACCCCACCGGCACAGATTGCAGATTGCTGGGCGGTAGCTCGATGGTCGGTAGGGGACGGCAGGCGACTCGCGCCGCTTCATCGCGATCGAGGCCGAGCAGCCCGAGA
>CAMYMX010000652.1 GCA_947259605.1 uncultured Polyangiaceae bacterium
GGTGCATCTCACCACGCCTCGAGCGCGTAGTGCAAGGGCCCTACGTCCCTTCGGAGGATTTGTTAGCGCCTGGCTTCAACTGCGCATGCGAAGCGGATGCTCCATCACTTCTTGGTGTTCCTCCGCGCAGTGCGCCCGATCGGCAGCCATGGCTCCGTAGCGTCGAGCCAGGGGTGCCGCAGAGAGCCCGTGCGCAACCACGCTGAAAAGAACGGTGAGCATGACCAGCTCGAAGATCTGCGCCTCATGTGGAAGATCGGCTTCGTCGAGCACGAGGATGCCAAACAGGATCGAGGCCAACCCCCTCGGCCCAAACCAGCCAATGAACAGGACCGTCGGGAGACGGAGTCCCGTACCGACCAGCGCGATGGCGACGGGGACCATGCGAATCACCGTGAGGCTGAGGACCGCGTATGCGACGGTGCTCCAAGAGGCCGTCTCGAACGCCGGCGCGGCAAAGCTGACGCCAAAGGTGAGAAAGACCAGGAGCATGAGAAGTTGCCCTTCGGCCTCGAGGAAATCGTAGAGCCATTCACAGCGACCTCGCGTCCACTGCCCGAGCATCATCCCCGAAACGAAGGCGGCAATGAACCCATTGCCTCCCACATGCTCCGCGCAGGCAAACGCAAGCAAGGCCAGCGCCAGCCCCATCAATCGCTCGAAAGGGGGCTCGATCCAGCCCTTGGCGGTCGACCACTTGAGCAGCCGGTTGCCAAGCCAGGCGACGGCGACGCCAACCAAGGGACCGAGCGTCACCTGGAGGGCTGCGAAGCGCGCCCAGTCCGATGCCGAGCGTGTCATCTCCGCGCCCATGCTCGCGAGCGCGGCGAGCACCAAGACCACGGGAAGCACGATGCCGTCGTTGAGCCCGCTTTCGACGTTGAGCGCCTGACGAACACGAGTGGGGACCGCAGGATTGCTGACGACGGCCTGCCCAAGTGCTGCGTCGGTCGGGGCGAGCACTGCGCCAAGCACCGCGGCCTCGAGCCAGCCCAGCTCCGGGAACATCCACTTTGCAGCCAGGCCGCCAAACAAGATCGTGAGCGGCATTCCGATCGCGAGGAGGCGAATGGGCACACCGAGCTCCTGACGCAAGGCCGAAAGATCGATCCGCGCCGCGTCGCCGAAAAGGACGAGAATCAGGGTCAGCTCGGCGAGCACGTGCATTGCGCCGTGTTCCACGTCGAATCGGAGCCAACCGAGGCCCCAGGGCCCAAACGCGATGCCCAATCCGACGAAGACGAGGGGCGGCGTGAGCGGAGAGACGGCCAATCGCTTCGACACCAGGCCGAAGCCAAAGACGAAGCAGGCAATCAAAATGATCAGCAACGTGTCTGCCAGAATCTCGACCGTTGCAGGCCCATCGTGAGCCAAGGCCTCGGTGAGCGCGCCCTCGAGCTCTTCGGCCTTCGTCACGCGAAGCCCCACTGCGCCGCAGAGCTCTGCGTATTCCGCAAAGCTTGGATTGTGGAGCGTGGTCTGCCAGACGTCGTAGTCGGCGCTCCGCTGTTCCTTGCTGATCTTGCCGAGCTCGCTGTTGTTGAGAAGGACGTGGGTGATGTCCATTCCGTACTTCACGGCCGTCGTATACTCGGCCATGTACTGGCCGAAGCCGCCGTCGCCCGTCACGGCGATGACCTTACGGCCTTCGAAGCGCGGGTCGCTCTCCCGGGTCGCCGCCCAGGCGCCCATCGCGGCTGGGTATCCGAAACCGATCGAACCCAAATAGCCACTCATCAAGACCGATTGCCGCCGGCATTCGAAATAGCGGCCGAAGGAATAGGTGTTGTTCCCGACGTCGACCGCAATGATGGCATCGTCGGGTGCAGTCGCCGTGAGTGCTGCGAAAATCGCCGCTGAGTGCACGCCTCCACCCTCGGTTTCGCCAAGCCGCCTAATCTTTTCTTCCTTCCAAATCGCCCAGCGCTTTGCAACGTCGGGCCGCTGGTCGACCCCCGCCGCAGACCCGAGCCGCTCCTCCATGAGCCTCGCCGTCACGCCGATCTCGCCCCAGACCGGTACCGTCACCGAGTGAAGCCGGCCGAGCATCATCGGATCGTAGTCGACCTGCACGATTGGCTTGTAGCTCGTGATGCCGGTGTGATTGCTGAAGCTGGCGCCAAACACGATCAGCAAATCGGCCTCGTTCATGAACCAGCTCGCCACCGGAGTTCCGCTGCGTCCGATCACCCCGCAGCCGAGCGGATGGTCATCCGCGATGAGCCCCTTGCCCTTGAACGTCGTGAGCACGGGGGCGTTGAGCTGTTCGGCGAGGGAGGTGACGTGTTCCATCACGAAACGGGCGCCGTGCCCAACGACGATCACGGGCCGCTTGGCTTCGGCAATGCGCTTCACCGCGTCATCGAGCGAATCCCGAGGGGGCGTGATCTCTCGCCTCGTCAT
>CAMYMX010000653.1 GCA_947259605.1 uncultured Polyangiaceae bacterium
GGCCTGGGACGGGCGTACTGGCGGCGAGCGCGTCCGACAACATTCGGCGCGGCGTCGTTTCGACGCCGTAGAACCCGCCCTTCTCGTGGCGGGTGAATGCCGCTGTTGCGAGGGGGGTGCCGAGCTCACGATAGACGACGAGCGGCGCCAGCGCCGGGAACTTCTCCGTGAAGAACGCCATCAACTTGGCCTCGACGTCTTGCTTGAAAGCTGTCCATTCGGCGGCACGCTCTTCGGGCTCCCTGTCGGCGAACTCGGCCACCGACGACCAATCGGCCCAAACCATCGCCTGGCCAGTGTGCCTTTGCGACGGGCCTGGGTCGTGCTCGGGATCCTTGAGCGACGGGAACGACGCGAACATCATCGGGATGGGTCCGCCGTCGGCAACCGCCCATATGCCGTCATCGGTGTCCCAGCTCTCGTAGAACCAATGGTTCGAGCGCGTTGCTCCGTGCCGCGCGATATCTCCCTCGAAGCCGAGGTATACTTCGAAGTGGCAGATCGCTGGCTTCAGGGTAGCGATCTCGCGGGCCCACTCCTGCTCGCAAATCTCCTCGGGCAGCAATCGCTTCACCGTTTCGCCGGCTCCGATCGCCGAGACGACGACGGGGGCCTTGATTTCTTCGCCAGCACTCGTGCGCACGCCGATCGCTCTTCCTTCTTCAAACAGGATCGCGCCCACGGGCGTCTCAGGGCGGGCGCTTCCGCCCGCCGCTTCGATCACCGGAACGAGCCCCGACGCAATGGCGCTCGCGCCCCCCACAGGATAGCCCGCGCCGTCGAGGTAGTGACTCATGATGATCGCGTGCATGCCAAAGCTCGCTTCCTTCGGTTTGCCGCCATAGGTGCCCCACTGCGCCGACAACACCGACGCGAGCTTTGGGTCGGTGATAGTGTCTGCGATGACTTCGCCGGTCGTGCGACCGCACCACCGCTGAATCTTGCGCCTGTTCAACCAGCGTTGCGCGGCGCGGAACGGCTCGGGAACCGAACGCCCACCGGCGACCATATGCGCAGTCGTCTCCGCCGACTGCAACGCCTCGAAGTAGGCGTCGATTTCGGCCGCGTTGTCCGGGAACCGGTCCTTGAGCTCCATCTTGTATGCGGCTTCCGGCCGCGCCACCGAGATCTCGAAGCCATCCGGAAAGTGCAGGGTGTCGTAGACCGTGCCGACAGAGCGAAACTCGATCGTCCCGCCACTGAGCCAGTCCAAGATCCGTCCTGCGGGCTGGTCGTGACCAAAGGTGCCGCAGTAGTGGAGGCCCACGTCCCAGGTGAAGCCGTCTCGAGAGAAGGAGTGGGTCAGCCCTCCAATCGTCTGGGCTTGCTCGAGAAGCAGGACTTTGTGTTCCAATCGGGAAAGCGCGGCCGCGGTCGTCATGCCGCCCATGCCCGACCCGATGACGATTACATCGAATTCGCTCATTGGTTATCCCCTGAACCCGGTCAAAGCTGGACCGAGCAGTCAGCTAACCGCAAGAGCGACGCCGCGTCAACGCGTCCTTGGCCGTGCAGTATGAACGGGCGGTTATGAGACACTGCGGCTCATGTTGCGCCCCATTTGCGATGCGAATCAGGCGCTGCGCGCAACGGGCGTGCCCATCACGCCGCGCCACCGATCTCGCCCGCGAAATGGCAGAAGCGCCAACGGGCACCGAGCGATGGCTCGACGAACTCGCTCCGCAACGAGCCGACGACCGCCACTCCGTGGTCACTATCTCGCGATGGTCGAATTCGCCAACCACTTGCAATCGCTTCGCTTGAACGGTGGAGGCGGTGGGAATCGAACAGCCGGCAGCTCACCTGATTCCGACGATTCTCGAACGGTTTCGCGGAGAGGCATCGATGAGAACACGTCCAAAGAACACGAGCAAAACGCGTTACCGGACATTCTTATGACAATGTCGCAAATCCCCGATGTGAATCGGGAGCTCGCGGAGGTTGGCGCGCTGCTGGCGGTGTTCCGTCTCGCGAAGGACCAGTCACGGTCATGATTTTTCCCGCAAAGCGCCTGTTGCTGCGCGTGTCCTCGAGGAAGCGTTCAAGCTCGACCCCACAGAAGTGAGCACGGCTGAGCACGGACAAAACTCTCACTCGAACCGGATCGAGTGCTGGGGGCAGGTCAGGATCCCTTCATGGCGCGAACCTCCTATGTGCGTTCGGGCCAGTGTAGCGGCCAAGAAGCGCAAGCGTCGACAAGAGCAGAAGCAGCAAACAGCTATGCAGCACGGAGAGCGAGGCGACAGCTGGGCGTCCTAAAGCGCAGCCTTGACCCGTGCCGGTGTCATGGGCATCCGTCGGACGCGAGCGCCCGTGGCGTCGTGAATCGCGTTGGCGATCACGCCGCCCATCACGATGATCGCTGGCTCGCCACCTCCTT
>CAMYMX010000654.1 GCA_947259605.1 uncultured Polyangiaceae bacterium
CGACCGCTCGCAGCGCAGCACCGATCGCTAAGGTGACCACGCCTATTCCAACGGCTAGCGCCACCACGGCCGCGCGCTCCGCGCGCTCAGATGGCCGTTCTCTTGCTGCAACCATTCTTCGCCCCCATGGGTCAATCTAGGGTATTCGCTGGCAAGGCACAAGCCAGGTGAGCACGAGTCAGCTTCGTTCGCGCCCCGCAGCCGTTGCTCCCGGTGGCTGGCTCCCCGCTGAGCGGGCTCCCCGAAGCGAGAGGTCTCCGAGCCGAGACGAGAAACCTCTCACTTCACGAACCCCGAACACGAGAGCGAGGAACCGATGCATCCCACGAAGGAGAAGATCGCGCTGCTGAACGACAAGGCTCGGAAGGGGCTGCTGCCCGGATCGACGAGAGTGTTCCTGACGCGAATCGTGGCCGCCCTACCCGAGGAGACGATTTCATCTCTGCGCCGCACCGCGGCGGAGTTTGACGCCTTCACCGAGGACAACGACCCCTACCGGGAGCGTGATTTCGGAGCGGTGGAGCTCGAGGGAGAGCGGTACTTCTGGAAGATCGACTACTACGATCGAACGCTTCGGTTTGGAGCCGAAGATCCCACCGACGCCTCGGAGACCATGCGGGTACTGACCCTCATGCATGCGAGCGAGTACTGAGATGACTTGCGCAACCGAGAACAGTGAGTTCGACTGGGTCTGCCCTAGAGTGAAAGGATCTTGCGCCGCGATCGGCGGGCGATGAGCAGGCCGAAGACCAACATCCCGAGCCCAAGGTTGCTCACCAGGGACGCGCGGTCGGCAATTCGGCAGCTGCAGCCACCGGCTGCGTCGTCTTCGAGTGCAGGACCGCCGGGATCGACGATGACTTCGTCCTCTTTCCAGTCCTGGTCTCCGAGTTGGCCATCGATGAAGTGCAGCACGATCTTGTCGCCGTTCAACGCCGCCCCCGTCCCGGCGGATTCATCGTACTCGAAGGCGTAGTAGGTCGGATCTTGATCAGGACCGATCGGCCCATGCTTCACGTAGTGCGTGGCTGCGTCGGCAGTGCTCCCCTCATGCAAGAACATCTCGACCTGGACCGGACCGGTCACACCGGTCACCTGGAAAGCATAGTATCCCCAGGGCCATCGCCATTCACCCGCATCCTTGGGACGAGGCTGTGCTGTAACCTCCTCCAGCGCCGCACCGCCCTCGGTCACCGCGATGGTCACGTAGCCGTCGCCATCAGCGGAGTGCAGCGAAGCGACGTCAGACTGCTCGCCGTCGGGCGTGCCGTCCCCATTGCCGTCGAAAGTTTCGTCGGTGCCGCTTGGTCCCCATTCCTCTCCATCGGAGACACCGTCGCCGTCAACATCAGACGCGGAGCCGATCAGAGTCGATTTGACCGTGCCCCCCGTGCTGACGACGACGAGCTCGGCTTCCGAAGCGCCAGGTGTGGCACGCGCATGTCGGATGCAGACGGCAGTCACCTCAATCGGCTGCAACGTTCCGATCGCGGGTGTTAGAGAGTAACAGTTCGGATCGACCTCCCAGTCCTCTGGCGTTTCGCTATCCAGCCTGACCTCTGTCACGTCGATGGGGGACGCGCCGACATTGCTGACAAAGAATGCTCGCCAATCCCCAGTTGCATTGGGATTCTCCGAGTCCCACTTTCCGGTGTTGAACTTCCAAACCCGCGGCGATATCGCCAGCACCCCTTCACTCGATACAAAATGCGTCGCCAGTGTAAGCTGGAGCTCTCCCATGCAAAGCGCGTAGATGTTTTGGTCCGCGCCACCAGCCGCCAGCTCGCAGTCGTGCAGACCCGAATCGAGCGGTTCCGTGACATAAGGTTCAGTGTCGACGCCGAGGGGGCGAAGCCATGACGGACGGAGAACCATCCCAAGCGGCGGAGGCTCAGAGAGCGTGCGAAGCGGCCCTTTGTAGCTCACCCAGTCGGTGTCCTTGTGGCCAAACAGGCGGAGCGGAACGTCGATCGAGAGGTTTTGCAAGTCCCCAAGGTCGCTAGCGACGTCGAGAACTGTGAAACCCTGGGCGAGTCTCACAGCGTCGACGTCATCGGGCTCGATGCCAGAGTCAAAGAAAATTCCTCTATTAAGTAACCCGCTTTCGCTCGTCAGGGAATCCATGTTGAAATAGTCTTCTGAACCTACCCTTGCCTCGTAAGCCAATCGAACACCGTTCTTTGCGCTCACTTTGAATTGCGACCACGAGGGTCTCACCGATTCGTTGGCTGGCGGATAGAACGACGGCACGAAGATACTCGCTTCGCCCTGGGCCGTCTGGAAGCTGACCAGCGGAATGCCGTCCGGGTTGAACGCGAGGTCTGGGTGCCGGCCGTCTCCAGACCCCCCCACCGGGGTGTTGATCTCCGGCATGTC
>CAMYMX010000655.1 GCA_947259605.1 uncultured Polyangiaceae bacterium
CCGAGGCGGTCGTGAAGCCGATCCCCGCCCCTTCGCGCGCTCGCGGGAAGATCCACGAGAAGCGATACAGGGCGCCATCGTCGGTGTCCGAATAGGCCTCGAGCCCACGCATCAGGCAGGCGGCGAACGTCGACTTGGCGCTGCCGTTGGGCCCATGCAGCAGGACCAGCCGGTTCGCACGGCCTTCCCTTTCGAAGCCGTCCAGGATTCGGTAGAACGACTCTTGCGCGGCTTCATGGCCGGCGAGGCGATCCCGGAGCATCAGCTCCGCTTGGTGTCCGCTGCTGGCTTTCCCAAATTCGAGGTCGAAGAGCTTCCAGCGCCGGAGGTTCCCGCTGGGGCGCTCGACTTCGTGAGAACCGAAGAAGTCCAAACAGTCTTTGAGGTAGCGGCTAGAGTCGCGGGTGTAGCGGCGGGGGTTGTCTTCGACGAGCTCCAGGTACTGCCGAAACGAGAGCACCCGCTTCTGCGCGTCGAAGCGTGTCTTGACCTCGGTGCGGATCGTTTCGAGTGCAGCCTTGAGTCCCCCCTCGCTCATCTCACTCCACCTTGAGTTGCATCGCCACCGTTCGCTTCTCGAGGATACAGTTTTCTTCGGTGCACATGGCAAAGGAAACGTCACAGGTCACTTCGTGCTCCCCTGCGGCCGAAGGCTCCACCCCGGCGAGGAAGCGGACCTTCTCCTCGCCGAACTCCTTCGCGTCGTCTTTGACCAGTTCGTTTTTCTTCAGCGAAACACCGGGCGCCGCCTTCAGGTCGACCCGGATGGGGTACTCTTGGTTTACATGCCAGTCGCCGCGCCCTTCGAGCGCGATCTCGACCTCGCCTGCTTTGCCAATGCGGTACCCGCCCTCGGACGGAGCGACCGCGAGCAGAAACGAACCGGTCTCGATGCGGGGGCCTGCAGGCCCTTCGGCCTTCTCTTGGGCGGCCGCTTCCCCGGCGGCATGGTCGTGATCGTGCTTCGAATGGTCGTGCTCGGCCGCCTTCGGAGACGGCGCCCCTCGTTCGCAGCCGGCAAGGGCCACGACCAAGGCAAGAATCGAAACTAGGTACCCCATCTGCATATTCATCACTCCGTGCTTAGTCTACGACGTGGGTCGAGGTTACGTCGAACTCCAAGCTATGGTTTGACCAGCTCGACCTCAGTTCGGACATCCTTCATCGGGTGACGAAGGAAGTAATCAATTTTTTCGCGGACCGCGTCTGAATCCGGCGAGAGGTGCCAGCGGGCGATCGGCTCTGACGACTCGGGAGTGACCGCCCATTTGAGGAAGACCACAAACGAGCCTTCGAGCAACCGGTCCTCGTTGACGCGAACGGTCTCGTAGCCGGGCTCGTCGTCGCCCACGCGGAGCAAGAGCTCTTTGGAGGAGTTGCCCTTGAGCCGATTTTTCACTCTGACGGCGAGCCGATAGGACGAACGCCGGCTGACGAAGTCCGAAGACAGCGAGTCCACCCTCACGGCCGCGATCAGATCGGCACGACCCACGCGCCGTTCGAACGCGCCGGTCCACTCGCCTTCGACGATGACGGGCGCTTCGACCAGGTCGACCGCGTTATCGAACAGCGGCGCGTCCGAGGGACGGAAGTCAGGCGCCGGCATGGTGGAAGAAGCCGTGGCACATCCAACCCCCCAACAAGCGATGGCTGCAATCAGCACACGCACAGAGCGAAGCCTAGCACGCCCGGGCCGATGCGAACGCCGACTCACCAAGCGGGGTCCCCCACAGCCTGACCAGGTCTTCGGGGAACGGGGCGGTCAACGTCATCGCCTCGCCGGTGCTCGGATGGGTGAGCTCGAGCTCGTAGGCATGAAGGGCCTGCCGGTCGTGACCGAGACGCCGGACGAGCTCGTCGGTCATGCCGGTTTCGATGTAGTCGAGAAACGGCTGCGAGCCTTCGGGCCCGTAGAGCTTGTCGCCGATGATTGGAAAACCAATCGCGCTCAGGTGAACTCGGAGCTGGTGCTGCCTGCCGCTCTCAGGCGCGAGCGAAACCAGCGTGGCTCCGTCTCGGCGTGCAACGACGCGATAGCGAGTCACCGAGGGATAGCCCTCTCCCTCGGGGGTCACTTCCATCAAGATGTGCAGCCCCTCCTTGGCTCGGTCGATCGGAAGCGCGATGCGGCCTTCATCGTCGGGCATCACCCCGCGCACAATCGCCAGGTAGCGCTTGCGGACGCGGCGATTCTCGAAGGCCATTTTCAAGGTGCGCTCCGAGGCACGGGTGCGGCCACACACCAGCAGGCCGCTCGTTTCGCGGTCGAGCCGATGCGCGATCTGGGGCGCGTTCTCTCCAAAGCGCTGCTTGAGCAGATGGGTCAGCGTGTTCTTGTGGTACGACGCAGACGGGTGCACGGGGAGCCCGGCA
>CAMYMX010000656.1 GCA_947259605.1 uncultured Polyangiaceae bacterium
CGGAGCTCGCGGGTGGCGCTGTCGTCGATGTCAGCAGGAAGCTGGTCGGCGTCCGCATCGGGAGGCAGAGGGGCTCCACTCGGTTCCGATCTAACGGCATCGAGCGCGACGCTCAGGTCGTGGCGGGCGTCACCGAGATCCTTCGTGAGCCCGCGGTAGAGGTTGTCGGCTTGAGCTGCTCTTGCCTCTCCCTTCGGCATCGCACTTTGCAACTCCCGGACTTTGCGGTTCCACGCGAGCGCGGACTCGGTCGTCGTCTCGACCTCTACCCGGCTGTTTGCAAGCTCGGCTCTGAACCGAGCTTGCGCCTCCTTCACGCTCAAGAGTTGAGCACGCCGATCTGCGATCAGTCGACGTGACTCGGTGTTGGCCTGCTGCGCGTCAGCGAGTGCTGCTTGGCGTTCCAAAGCAGCGTCCTGGGCCGCTTGCTCGGCGCCACTGATCTGTGCGGCCAGCGCGTCGGAAGGTTCAGCGCTGCCTTGCCTATGCTTGGACAGCAGGCGCCGACGCTCGTCGTCGTCGAGCTCGAGAAATTGAAGCCAGAGCACATCGCGCCTTTGCTTTGCGGCGTACAGTTCAGCGTCGATGTCGTCTTTGGCGGCGTCTGGGATCGGCTCCCTGGAGCTCGGGTCCAGAAAGCGGCGGCGCCGTTCGGGGTCTGCCGCCAGGTCCGCGAGCTCGCCTGGGTCGATTTCGAGAAGCGGTTGCGGATCGATCGAAGGGTCCAAGTCCCCTGCGAGAAACGCCTCCAACTGCTCGATTTGCTTCTCGAGCTCCGCGAGCGTCTCGGCCTTTGCCTGGGCCGAGCGGGCTTGCTCCTCGGCCTCGCGGCGTCGGGCCTCGTGCCTGGAAAGAATTGCTTCACGTTCCGAGCGCGGCAAAGAGAGAAACGCCGCCTGTGCTTCCACAAGCTCACCTCGCGCCGTGCCGAGGGCGTCCTCGGAACGGGGTGTGCGGACAACACGCTTGCGCCCTGATTGACGCCCTTCCTGCTTGGCGTCTTGCTCGAGCTTTCGCAGCAGCAGCTCCAGATCCGGGTTGGCCTTCGGAGCGCCTAAGTCGACCTTGAAAAGGGTCTGCGGATCGACCGCCACATCCAAGCGCCCCACCATGAGTTGCCGGATCTGCTTTGTCTGCTTCCGTAGCTCCTGGATGTTTGGAACCTTGGCATCCCGGGCTTCGAGCGAAACCGTGGGCACCCCGGCGTCCCCGACCGCCTTCGTTGCGGCTGGTTCTTGGGCATCGGCAGGGGCGCCCCAGCAGCAAACGACCAGCGTCAGCCTGAGCCACAGTCGGTCGCTAGGAGTGGTCATCGGCATCCGATTCGGCGGGAGTATAGACGCCCCCTGACTCCCGGAGTAGCGAATGTTTCACTCCTGAGCGAGGAGCGAAAGCGATGAGACGAGCTTGACATGGCCAAGGTGGCAACGTCAGATGAGCCCGCGGAACCCAAGGAGACTCCCATCGCCAAGAAGGTACAGCGGAAGCGAAAGCGCGCGGCTTTGCGAAGGCGGCGACCCCAGACGCTCGGCTTGGCGCCCGGAAGCATCACCCTAGTGCCTGGGGTGCCGCCTGGGGTCATACGGGTCATCTCCTACGACACGGATCGGGTCGACGAGCGTTCGATCGAGCACGTTTCCGATCTGAAGTCAGTTCGCGACAGCAGTACGGGCGTCAGCTGGATCAACATCGATGGCATCGGGGACCCGGAAACGCTGTCTCAGCTGGGCGAGCTGTTCAACCTTCATGCGCTGGCGTTGGAAGACGTCGTGAACCTGCACCAGAGACCGAAATTCGAGGACTACGGCGACGCCGACTTCATCGTGCTGCGTATGCCGTCGCTGAGCCCCCACCTCGATCTCGAGCAGGTGAGTATGTTCGTTCGCGATCGCTTCGTCATCACCATTCAGGAGAGGCCTGGTGATTGCTTCGATTCCCTGCGCGAGCGAATCAGGAAGGGTAAAGGGAGAGTCCGCCAACGCGGGGGCGCCTATCTCGCTTACGCCGTGCTCGATGCAATCGTCGAGACCTTCTACCCAGTGGTCGAGAGCTATACCGATCAGCTCGAAGAAATCGAAAGTAGAGTGCTGGCAAACCAAACCGAAAATGTCGTCGCGGAAGTACACTCGGTTCGTCACGATTTGCGTGTCTTGCGGCGCGCGGTCGCCCCAACCCGTGAGGTCCTGAGCGCCATGGCGCGAGCAGATGCCAGTGACTCCAAAAGCGATACCCACGTTTTCCTCCGAGACTGTCACGACCACACGGTACAGCTGATGGAGGCGCTCGATACGAACCGCGAGCTCGCCTCGAGCCTCATGGACATGCATCTCTCCAACGTGAGCATGCGAATGAACGAAGTCATGAAGG
>CAMYMX010000657.1 GCA_947259605.1 uncultured Polyangiaceae bacterium
GCGCCCTTTCTATCTTGATTTCCGGTTGCACTCAACCGCTCCCCACCCCGCCGCCCTCACGCGAGCGCCGAAGCCGAGCCGTTCGATGGAGCCCCGTGCCGGGCGTTTTTCCGCGCCCCGGGTGCGTCCTAGCTCTGCGGATAAGGCTTGGTGGCCTTGCCGGCGTCCTTCCAACCTTTGATGCCTTCACGCATGATGTGGACCTTCTTGTATCCATTCGTCGAGGCCCGCTCAGCAGCCGCGTCCGAGGCGGTGCAGTTGGTGTTCGAGCAGTAGAAGATCAGATCTTTGCTCTTGTCTTCAGGGAGCTGCGCGAGATCGTACTTGTAGGACGAGGTCAGAATGACGGCGTTCGGCACCGTGCCATTCTTTTTGCGTGTGCGGTCGGAGTTGGCATCCACAGCGACGGCACCAGATTGAAGCGCCTTGTCGGCGTCGTCGACCGAGATCACCGACATCGCAACTTCGGATTTCTCAACCGGGGCGGGCTCCGCTGCGGCGGATGGGTTGGCGTCCTTGCAGCCCGCGAGGACGACGGTGAGGAGTAACGAGAGGAGAATTGTTCGCATCGGGGGAGTCTAGAGCCCGCTCAGGGCCTAGCAAGGCCAGGATTCGACCCGGTCAACGGCACTGGATCGGGGCTGCCTCGAGCTCAGGCGGCATTTTCTCCCAGTGGTAGCCGGCTTTGCTCCGTTCGTAGGCCAGGTCGAACAGGGCCTGCATGTAGGCGCGATCGAACAGGTCGTCGGAGTTCTGCGTGAAATCGGCAGGGATGTACGCGAGGTTGAAATCCAGGCCGTCCCGGCAGGTCTGCAGGTAGATGCGGTAGAGGTCGCCGATGCCCTGCGTGCGAACGAGGGAGTCGAGTGAACGCTCCGCGATCGGGATGATCTTGTTCTCGACTTCCTCGTAGATCGGCTTGAGTCGGGAATTTCGAATGATGTAGACCTTGGGTCGGCCTGGCACCCCCAGCTTCGCGAGCACTTGATCGTAGTCGACGCCGACCGGGTATAGAAACACCTGCGAGGCGGCGCCGCCGTCGACGTGCAGCTCGTCGTAGGTCGTGCCGTCCACCTCGACTGGAATGAGCACCGGAGGAAACGCAGCGGGGACCGACGCCGAAGCGAGAAGGATCTTTCGGATGAGCGCCAGGGCATCGGGGTGACCGCTATTGGCGATCGGGCCGATGCGCCAAATGACCGGCCGCATCGAATCGAGGTTCGCCGTGCCAATGTTGAGCGAGCGACCCTCCCGATGCGCCGCAGCGATCTTCTCGATCACTTCTTCGTCCACGTACTTTGCGATCAAGGCTTGCAGTGGTTCGGTCGTTGCCATCGCGTCCGTGCGAAGGGCTCGAATCAAGCGGCGCTTCTTGTAGACCTCATCCGCCGTGAGCTCCGACGACACGCTCTTGAGGACCTCGTCGTATTCCGAGCCAAGAAACGCAAACGGCGCCACCAGCGCTCCGGCGCTGATTCCGGTGACCGTGGTGAACTCCGGCCGATCCCCTGCTGCGGTCCAGCCTGTGAGTATTCCGGCCGCAAAGGCACCGTTCTCGCCCCCGCCAGAGATGGCGAGATAGGTGTGAGGGCGACCGTAGATGCCGGAGTACCGTTCTTTGAGATCAGCTTTGCTCCTCTTGAACCAGTCGTGCTCCCAGGGCGGCGGAGCATCCCCCCACATGCGCGCACGGGGAATCCCCAAGACCCCGGCGTCATCGGCGTGCTCGGCCGGAAGTGGGGAGCGGTCGGGCACGTGGGCGCAGGCCGTCACGAGCGCGAGCAGCGGAACCAGGACCGAGAGGCGGAGGCTAGCGCGAGTGGAAACCTGCATCGGCGATCGGATTAGCATGAATCGAAGGCGAGATGAGAGTCTCTGGGCACCGTCCCCTTTTCTCGCTGGCGGATTTCCCTATGATTGGCGGATGACAACCGAGATGACCCCTGAAACCACGACCGACACCTCGAGCGGGCCTTCCGCTCAGCAGGTCGTCGAAGCCTTCATCTCCGCCTTGGAGCGGCTCGACCTCGACGCAGCGGCTGCGCTGGTCTCGAACGACATCCGATGGGTCAACGTCCCATGGAAGACCTCCAGCAACAAGAACGGGTTCAAGAAGGTCTTGGGCGCGATGTTCAAAGACGCGACGCGCTTCGAGGTCCAGTACATCGACATCCATGAGCGTGGAGACGGCGTCGTCTACACCGATCGCGTGGACATCTTCGAAGGTGGCGGCCTGCGCATGAACCTCCCCGTTCAGGGAGAGTTCCGCGTCAAGGATGGCCTGGTGACCGAATGGGTCGACCGGTTCAGCTGGGCGACGCTCATCGGAGAAATGGGCCGGAGTCTGCCCGCGATCCTCAAGT
>CAMYMX010000658.1 GCA_947259605.1 uncultured Polyangiaceae bacterium
TGGTTCTCGCTGCCGTCGTACTCGATGCTGCTGCGCGTATCGAGCAGCCGTGCGCCGGGGTGCCCGGCGAGGAAGGCCGAAGTCTGGGGCCAGCGTTGGGCGGGCGGCGACGCGGGCACGCGCACGGCGACGTCACCGGCTTCGACTTCTAGGCCGTCGCCGCCAGCAACGTGGTGGCCCGACGCTTTCCAGGCTTGCAGCCCTCCATCGAGCACCCGTGTTTCGAATCCGGTGACCGTCTTTAGGGTCCACCAGAGCCGGTAAGGTTCGGGTCCGCCGTCGCCGTAGAGCACCACCATGCTGTCGCGATCCACGCCTCGATCACGAAGCATCCATTCGAGCTCGTCCGCAGACCGCGAGAGGCCCGGGACCTCGTCGCTGCTCGAGTAGTCGCCTCGGTAGAGACGCCGTGCACCCGGGATGTGTCCCAGGGCGAAGCGGTCGGCGGGCCGTACGTCGATCGTGACCAGGCTGTAGGCGCCCAAGGCCTTGGCGAGCTCCGGCACGCTGACCATGGAGTCGGGGTCTCGGTAGCCATCGGCACGGGCCCGGCTCCCGAAATGTACGATTGCGTTTTCAGCTTCTTCCGGGCTTGGGGAGTACGCATTCATCGCGGGGAAAACCCCGGTCGGCTGCGACGCCGCGGCGACCTCCCCCAACATGGGCGTGTCGGGCCGAAGCTTGTGCGGCTCACGCAGATACCAGGCCGCGGCCATGACCAGGGCGCCGATGACGGACCACGCGACGGTGCTGTGGACGCGGGGCGCCAGCCGTTGCAGCGGCCAAATCTCCTGGGTGAAGAAGTTGTCGGGGAAGGTCTCGACACCCTTGAAGCCCAAATGCGCAGGAGGCTCCGGCGGCATCTTCGCCGTCCCGAAGATCCAGTCCCAGCAGCTGAAGATGATGCCGAAGTTCACCGTGGTCTTGGCGGTGCCTTCGTAGTCGTGGTGCCAGATGTGCATGCGCGGGCTGTTGAGCACGTAGCGCCAAGGGCCGTGGCCGAGGTCCAAGTTGGAATGGTTGAGATGGCCGATCAGCGTGCCGAAGATCGCATGGAACATCAGGGCCTCCCAGCGGAAGCCGAGGAAGACGAGCGGCAGGTAGAGCACCGACTTGTAGACGATCACCTCGAGCCACGAAAAACGGAAGGCAACGATCCAGTCCATCTCGCCGTCCTTCACGCTATGGTGCGCCTTGTGCAGCTCCCAGAGGAACGGAACCCGATGGAGCGAGTTGTGGACACACCATTGAATGAAATCGATTGCGAAGAGCGCAACGATGATCTGGGCCCAAAGCGGCCAGCCCGCGGCGGCGTTGCGGTACACGGCGTCGGTGAGCCCTTCGGCGCTCAGCCAGCGGTCGACGTAGGGCAAGACCCAGGTGCTGGCCAAGCCAGCGAGCAAGAGGCCAAGGAAATGCCCGTTGAAGACGAGATGGATCAGGTCCGACCAGAGCTTGGGTCGGAGCTGCTTCTGCCCGGGCCGCCAGGGGAAGAACCGCTCGAGAAGGAACAGCAGCCCCGACACCGCGGCCAGACTAATCGGGTACAGATAGGCCGTCATTTCCACCAGAGATAGCACGTCTTTTGCACTTGATCGCCCCGTGGTATCAAGGCTGGATGACAGTTCTCCTCAACCCGAAAAAACACAGCCGCCCCTACTCCGACGAGCGGTCCCGCGAAGTGATGCTCAAGACGATCGAGTTCTTCGAGCAGAAAGGCAAAGCGCGAATCAAAGAGGACTACCACGCGCGGGTTTGGTACGCGGATTTCCTCGATTTCGTCAAAGAAGAGAAGATCTTTGCGACCATGTGCACGCCTGCGGGACATGGCGCGCAGGACTCGCGTTGGGACACGTGGCGGATCTGCGAGTTCGCGGAAATCCTAGGTTTCTACGGTTTGCAGTACTGGTACACCTACCAGGTCTCCGTGCTCGGTCTCGGGCCGATCTGGATGAGCGACAACGAGGCGATCAAGCGTCGGGCGGCGCGCGCCCTCGAGCAGGGCGGAATCTTCGCCTTTGGGCTGTCCGAAAAAGAGCACGGCGCGGATGTGTACTCGACGGACATGATTCTGAGCCCGCAGGGCGACGGTCGGTACCGCGCGAACGGCAGCAAGTACTACATCGGAAATGGCAACAAGGCCGCAATCGTGTCGACCTTTGGAAAGCTTGCGGACTCAGGTGACTACGTGTTCTTCGGCGCCGATTCCCAGCACGAAAACTACCATCTCATCAAGAACGTCGTGGCGAGCCAAAACTACGTGTCGGAGTACGCGCTCGAGGATTACCCGATCGAGGAAAGCGACATCATCGCGCGAGGCGAGCACGCGTGGAACAGCGCGCTCAACACGG
>CAMYMX010000659.1 GCA_947259605.1 uncultured Polyangiaceae bacterium
GAGGGTGTAGAGGTAGAGCTGGCGGATGGCCGAGTCGGGGCGGAACAGGTGATGGCGGCGAAGGGTGCGTCGGGTGATCATCACCGTGTCACCAGGGAGCACGAAGCGCGGTTGGGTCATGCGCAGGGGTGAAGCAGGAATCAGACCACGTTGGCCTCGTGTGATTCCAATGCGTTCCGCAGCCGCACCTGGCGGATAGGCTCAGCCCCGACGACGAACGCCAACCTGGGTGAGCTTGCTGCCACGACGAACGCCAACCTGGGTGAGCTTGCTGCCTGATCTGCTGCCAACCTGGGTGAGCTTGCCCGATCCGATTCCCAAGCCACCGAACAGGCAAGAGCTTCAGCTTCACGTTCCCGTTCGTGTTCGCCCCGCAGGACGGCGCCGGAGCATGCTAGCCGCGAGCCGAGCCAAAACCTGAACGTCAGATTTGCGTTTCGTTTCGATTTCGCGCAGCCGTTGCGCAAATCTCGCCCTCGAAGCGGGCCCTAAGCAGGGGCTTTTTCCAAGCAATTCGGGACGGTCCGGGACTTGGCATGCGCCTTGCTCAATCAATACCGCAGGGAGGTTCTCATGGACTGTGGCTCCTCCGTCTGCTGGCGTGGCGGAATGCCTCTGCCCCTGATTCTGTGCCGGTTCAAACGCGATGGCACGCCAAATGAGACTCTCCTAGGTGATTGAAATCACAGTCTTTTGACCATCTCTGACAAGTGTAATCTCTGATTGATCTCAGGTTTGAAACGAGGATACGATGACGTCTATGTCAATACAACGCCTTGCGCCATTGCGCGCCTTGAGTCGGGTGCCGAGCTTGTTCGTGGCGGTTGCTCTGGCGTCGTTCCTGTGGAGCTGCGAGTCCGAGCAGACCGGCTACGACGTAACGCTCCCCTTGATAGGGCCCATGGAGTTCGACGAGACCAGCTGCGAGATCTCCGGTGACGTCTGCAGCACCGACGACGACTGCTTCGACGAAGACGGGTTCAACGTCGGGCCTTGCACCAAGACGATGGAGGAGCTGGCAGCGATCACGGTTCCTGTTTCGTTGTCGCCAAGCAACCCGAGCTACACGCTTGGCGCGCTCGGTATCTTTGACACCGCCGGCTGGACCAACCTTTTCCTTGCCCAACAGTTCTCCGATGGGGAGCTGCCCGAAGGCGCTCGGATCAACATGACGGTGGATGGCTTCTCGATTGAAGGCGGCCCCGTCACCATCGCGGTCCGCATCTTCTCGAAAGTTGGCCTCATCGTGGGGCGGAACGCCGACTATCAACCGGTCACGCCTTCGAGCTGTACGTTCACGCTGGGCGACGGCGCAACCGGGCAGGACTACGCCGACGGCATCAACACCTGCCTCAGCGACTGGATTGCGGAAAACGGCTCCCCGGTCGACTTCGACATGGAGGTGACGTCCTCTGAGGGCGCGGCTCAGGGCGCTGCCGCCAAGTCCGGATTCGGGCCAAAGCAGCTCGAATCATACACGGTCATCGCCACCTGGACCATGGCGTCCGGCAGCCAATGCGAGTTCGACCTCGCCGATGACCTCCTGGAAGCAGTGAAGGAGGGCGAAGAGTTTTTCGAATTGCTCGCATGTGAGAATCTCATCCTCGAGGGATCTGGAACAAACGACCAGGAACTCGATACCTTCTTGGGCTGGGCCTCGGTCTGGGATCCCTGCGGCGAATGGAGCCGGGTCGGGTTCGCGGCCGCACCGCTGCTGGTCGGGCCTTACACGGTCAAAGTGGAGGGAAGCGTCGTCGTCGAAGGTAACGTACCTCTCAAGTTCGCTCCACTCGGCGTGAACTTCGTAGAATCTCTCCTGGGCGCAGCCGCCGGCAACTGCCGGTCCGACGACGACAGGCCAGTGCCTGGTTCCGAACGCGGGTTCGGCGGCTGGATACATTGCGGCGACCCGCCTCCGCCGCCCCGCACGGGGTCCATCACGGTGAACGCCAGCGGCTTCTGCCCGCTTGCCGCGGCCTCAGGAACTGCGGGAACCTCGGGGCAATAGGCGCTCGACGCGAAGGAGGGATGAAACAATGATTCGTTTGAGCATGATTCTCAGCGTGGCGCTCCTGGTGGCGTCGACCGTCGAGGCCCAGGAGCCGACCGAAGCGATGGGCACGGCCGGCGAAGCCGCGGAGCCCGGTGCGGCCGAGGCGGTCGCCGAGCCGGTAGCCGTCGACGAAGCATCCGTGGGCGAAGTGAGCTTGGCCTACGCAGACCCACCGCCCTCCGAAGAGGGCGACCCCGACTGCCTCACCAAGGTCTACTGCAAGGTCGTCAAAGGTACGCTGTGGATCGAAGGCACCTTCGGTCCGGCCAAATTCAACGCGACGAAG
>CAMYMX010000660.1 GCA_947259605.1 uncultured Polyangiaceae bacterium
GTGTCGCCCAGGATCACCGCTCGGCCGCCGGTCATGTACTCGCACGCATGGTCGCCCACGCCTTCGATGACCGCCCAGGCGCCCGAGTTACGAACACAAAAGCGCTCCGCCGCTCGCCCGCGGAAGAAGGCCTTCCCCGCGATGGCGCCGTACAAAACGACATTGCCGACGATCATGTTCTCGGCAGGCACGAAGGTTGCTTTCTTCGACGGATAGACGATGAGGTTTCCGCCGGACAAACCTTTGCCGACATAGTCGTTGGCGTCGCCCTCGAGCTCGAGCGTCACACCCTTCGCAAGCCAGGCGCCAAAGCTCTGGCCGGCGGAGCCGATGAGCTTGAAGTGCACGGTGCCTTCAGGAAGGAGGTCTTCGCCCCAGCGCTTGGCGATCTCGTGGCTGAGCATGGTCCCAACGGTGCGGTTGGTGTTCTTGATTTTCAGCTCCCCACGGACGGGCTTGGCATCGCAGATCGCGGGCTGAGCGAGCTCGATGAGCCGATTGTCGAGCGCCTTGTCGAGGCCGTGATCCTGCTGCTTGGTGCAGTAGACATCGGTCACGGCGTTCTTCTTTTTGGCCTTGGTCAGGATCGGCGTGAGGTCGATCCCCTGGGCCTTCCAGTGAACCAGCGCGTCCACCATGTCGAGCTTGTCGACCCGGCCCACCATTTCTTGGAAGGTGCGGAAACCGAGCGAGGCCATGATCTCACGCGCTTCTTCGGCGACCATGAAGAGGTAGTTGACCACGTGCTCGGGCTTGCCCTTGAACTTCTTTCGAAGCTCTGGGTCTTGCGTGGCGATTCCAACCGGGCAGGTGTTGAGGTGGCACTTGCGCATCATGATGCAGCCCATCGCGATGAGCGGCGCGGTGCTCAAGCCGATCTCTTCGGCGCCGAGCAGTGCGCCGATGACGACGTCGCGGCCGGTCTTCATCTGCCCATCCGTCTGCAGGACGACTCGACTTCGAAGGTCGTTCATGACGAGTGTCTGATGCGTCTCGGCAATGCCGAGCTCCCAGGGAAGGCCTGCGTGCTTGATCGAGGTCAGCGGTGAAGCGCCGGTGCCACCGTCGTGGCCACTGATCAGAATGTGATCGGCGTGCGCCTTCGAGACGCCGGCTGCAATCGTGCCGACGCCAACCTCGCTGACGAGCTTGACGCTGATCCGCGCGGAGGGGTTGCTGTTCTTGAGGTCGTGAATCAGCTGAGCGAGATCCTCGATCGAGTAGATGTCGTGGTGCGGCGGCGGGCTGATGAGACCAACACCCGGGGTCGAGTTCCGCACCGCCGCGATCTTCTCGTCGACCTTGCGGCCGGGAAGCTCACCACCCTCGCCTGGCTTGGCGCCCTGCGCCATCTTGATTTGAATCTCATCGGCGTTGGTGAGGTAGTTGATGCTCACACCGAAGCGCCCCGACGCGACCTGCTTGATCGCCGAACGCATCGGATTCATCGCGCCGTTGGCCAAGGGCAGATAGCGCTCCGGGGCTTCGCCTCCCTCGCCCGTGTTGGACTTGCCGCCAAGCTGGTTCATCGCGATCGCAAGCGTCGAATGCGCTTCCATCGAAATCGAACCGAAGCTCATCGCGCCCGTCGCAAACCGCTTCACGATTTCACTCGCCGGCTCGACCTCGCTCAGGGGAATCCGCTGACCGTTCTTGAACCGCATCAGGCCACGAAGCGTGCAGCGGTCTCGTGCACTGTCGTTGGCATGCTCGGCGAAACGCTTGTACGCATCGCTGCTGTTGGCACGGGCTGCCACCTGCAGGTTCGCGATCGTCTCTGGATTCCACATGTGACGTTCACCATTGGCGCGCCAGTGGAACTGCCCGTCGTTCGGAAGGATCGGCAGCCGGGGTTCGTCTTCGTCGGGATAGCCGAGCGCGTGTCGCTCGACGAGCTCCTCCGCGATGACGTTGAAGCCGATGCCCTGAATCCTGCTCGCCGTACCGACGAAGCAAAGGTCGATGACCGAGCTGTTGAGGCCCACGGCTTCGAAAATCTGCGCGCCCTTGTACGACTGGAGCGTCGAAATCCCCATCTTGCCGAAGACTTTGAACATGCCCTTGGCGACCGCTTTGCGATAGCCTTCGACGATGCTGTCGTCGTCGGGGAACCGGGTTGCGTCGAGCGTTCCGAGTCGACGCTCTTGCCACAGGGACTCGAACGCCAAATAGGGATTGATCGCGTCCGCGCCGTATCCGACGAGGCAGCAGTGATGGTGCACCTCTCGCGCCTCGCCGGTTGCGACGACGATTCCGACCCTGGTGCGCTTCTCGGTCGCAACCAGATGGTGGTGCGCTGCGCCGGTCGCGAGGAGCGCACTCACCGGGATGCGGT
>CAMYMX010000661.1 GCA_947259605.1 uncultured Polyangiaceae bacterium
AAAAGCTCCGGGTGCCAGCCGACCGAAGCCGTCATGGTACCTGGTATCTGGGGAGCCGCGACCCCAACGCCTTGTCCTCTGAGGCGATCTTTTTCGTGAGTGACTTGCGCCCGCCGGTGCCCTACAACGCGGCTCCCGATGAATTGGACCAAGCGCGTCGAAGACCCAAATGTGTGGCGAATCTATCGGGCCACGGTTGCGCTCAGCATCGCCTACGGGATGGCGCTTTCCCTGCTCGCGATCTTTCTCGACGCCAATGGATTCACCAAGAGTGACATTGGAAGCCTGGCTCTCGTTTTTGGGTCGGCATTGTCACCTTGTCCCTGGTGATGGACCGCATCATCGAGCGCTGCGGCGCAAAACAGACACTGATCGCATGCTTCTTTGGCTATGCCGCGACCGTGACCGTGTTTCCTTTTCTCGACAGCTTCGCGTCGGTCGCCCTGGTGCGATTCTTCGACGACGCGTTCTCTGTGGGGATCTGGATCGGCTCCGAGTCGATGCTGCTGTCACGCGCGGGCGAACGGAACAAGGCTTTCACGATGAGCCTGTATGCCGTGGCCATCGGGATCGGTTACGCGCTGGGCCCGGGAATCGCCTGGGCGCTCACGCGGCTGGGCCCCTTGGCAATCGGATTCATCGCCGCGGGCCTGCTCTCTACCCTTGCAGGCGTCTACCTACTCATGCGCCTCGACCCGGGCAAGGGGAGGCGCCAGGTCCTGCAGTTCGAGCAAGTCGACCTCGGGGCGCCAAGGGAGTCTCTTCTAAGGCTCTCACGTAAGGCTCTCACGCGGTCAGGTGTTCTGGCAGATCAAGAACTCCTGCCTCGCTGCGTTCAACTACGGTTATTTTTAAGCCAGCGTAGTCCTCTTTCTGCCGCTGTACTTGATACAGAGCAAGGGAATCACCGCCGGGCAGACGATCTGGATCCCTGCGTTCTTTGCGGTTGGCATGCTGCTGTTCACCAACCCGGCCGGCCTGCTCGGCGACCGCGTTGGTCATTTGCTCACGATGCGCAGCCTGGCCGTGGTTGGCGCGACCATGGTCCTGGGGTTCGTGTTTCTCGACTCGTACCCGGCGACGGGCCTCGCCGTGCTCGTGGCCGGCGCGACGCTCGGATCGATCTCGCCGGTGAGCCTGGCTCTTCAGGGAGTCTCGCTGCAAGCCGAGGACTACAGTCGGGGAACCTCGATCTACAACACCTTCTATGCCCTCGGCATGTTGCTCGGCCCAAAGATATCTGCCGAGATCTTCGAGCACCATGGTGGCGCGATGATGCTCTATCACCTCGTCGCTCTGTGGGCTGGCTTCATCCTCTTCAGCGTAATCTTCTATCGCGACGACCCCGCAGCCGGCGCAACCAGGGCGGCAATCTAGTCAAATGTGACAGAAGACCCAGTCGGTCGGGGCGACCTGGGTCAGCGACCTGGGTGAGGTCGTGTATGGCGCGCTTCATTCTGTGGCCGAGCCTTTGGGAGGGTAGTCGAGTGTGTCGGCGAGCTCGCTGCGGACGTCGGCATCATGATCGGGAAACGGCAGGCGGTTTTCGCCTCGCCAGCACGCGACCTCGTCTACACGAGCTTCGGACAGACGAACCACACGGGGACGGCGGAGGTGAGCGTCGAGATCACGGACATGTTCAACTTCGTGAACTCGTTCCTATTTCTGCGAACCCGGGATCCAGAGCCACGATCGGACGGGACCGTGCCGAAGAAGAACGACTATCAAGTGGTCGTCAGCCTCGCCATTAAGATCAATTGACACGGTCCGAGTCGGCGAGCGCCCGCGGGGTGCGTAGGCTCGTCGAGCGAGACATCTTGACATTCTGGGCCGGCGCGGTAACCGCCGTCAGGTCATGGGTGCACATCACAAGGTCGCAGGAATCATCACGCCTTGCGTCGTCGCGCTGCTGCCCGGCAAACTATCCGCGCAAGACGACGGCATCCAGTCGGAGACACTGCGGGTCGGTGTGGTCGATTTAGAGCCCTTCGCGATGAAGACCGTCGATGGTCACTGGGAAGGCATCGCCGTCGATCTCTGGCGTGAGGTTGCCGATAGGATGGGTGTCGACTTCGAGCTTCGCGAATTCGGCAGTACCCAAGCGCTGACGGAGGCCTTCGTCAAAGGCGACCTCGACCTGACACCGCTAGCGGCGGTGACGGCGGAACGCGAAGTCTTGGTGGACTTCTCAGATGCCTACTACATGTCGGGAGCGGCCATCGTGGTCCCTGCGCAAAAAGCCCAACAAGGCTGGTTCCGTGTTGCCCGTCGTTTTTTCTCCGTGGAATTCCTCCAGGTCATTGGTTTGCTGCTCCTTCTGTGGCTAA
>CAMYMX010000662.1 GCA_947259605.1 uncultured Polyangiaceae bacterium
GCCTTGACCGAAGCGGTCTGCAGCGTGCCGCGGAGCTTGTTGACGACGAGCGTGGCAAGGGCCTCGCCTTCGACGTCCTCGGCGATGATGAGGAGGGGCTTTTGCTGACGCGCGATCGCCTCGAGCACCGGCAGAAGGTCCTTCATGTTCGAGATCTTCTTCTCCACGATGAGAATGTACGGATCCTCGATCTCGGCGACCATCCGCTCCGGATCGGTCACGAAGTAGGGCGACAGGTAACCACGGTCGAACTGCATGCCCTCGACGACATCGAGCTCCGTCTCGAGACCCTTGGCCTCTTCGACGGTGATGACGCCTTCCTTACCGACCTTCTCCATCGCGTCAGCGATGATCTCGCCAATGATGCGATCGCCGTTCGCGCTGATCGTGCCGACCTGCGCGATCTCTTTCGGGTCCTTGGTTTCCTTCGAGAGCGCGTGCAGCTGCTCGACGACGACCTTCACGCCGGCGTCGATGCCGCGCTTGATCTCCATCGGGTTGTGACCCGCGGCGACCATCTTGGTGCCCTCGCGGATGATCGCCTGCGCGAGCACCGTGGCGGTGGTGGTGCCGTCGCCCGCGATGTCGGAGGTCTTCGAGGCGACCTCGCGCACCATCTGGGCGCCCATGTTCTCGAACTTGTCCGCAAGCTCGATCTCCTTGGCGACCGTGACACCGTCCTTGGTGACGGTCGGTGCGCCAAAGCTCTTTTCGATCACGACGTTGCGGCCCTTGGGACCGAGCGTGACCTTCACGGCGTTCGCCAGTGCGTTCACTCCGCGCAAAATGCTGTCGCGAGCAGCCGTATCGTAAATGATTTCTTTCGCAGCCATGTTTCTCAGTCTCCTATTCGATGATTCCGAGGATGTCGTCTTCACGGAGGATCAGGTGTTCCTCACCGTCGATCTTCACTTCCGTGCCGCCGTACTTGCCGAAGAGGACGAGGTCGCCCTTCTTCACCGCAAGGGCTCTGACTTCGCCGCTGTCGAGGATGCGCCCGGTACCTACCGCAACGACCTTTGCCTCGATCGGCTTCTCTTTGGCGGTATCCGGAATGATGATCCCGCCTTTGGTTGTCTCTTCTTCCTTGACTCGCTTGACCAAAATCCGGTCATGCAATGGGCGAATTGCCATTTATCCCTCCGTAATCGGGCAGTTTTGCTGCCCGCTAGCTTGATTGGCACTCGATGATAGAGAGTGCTGATGGGCCGGCAACCTAGTCACGAACGTAAGGGAGTCAAGCCATGTTCGCGCTCTTTCTCCAAGGGCCGCGACACCGGATTTGCTGGTCGGGGGTCCCCCTGCTAGCCTCAGCCGCCTATGGCACGCGTAACCGTCGAAGACTGCTTGAAACACGAGGAAAACCGCTTTGCTCTGGTCATCTTGGCCGCACGGCGGACCCGCCAGCTCATCAAAGGCGCCCCAGCGCTGGTCCACAGCAGAAACCGTCCCGTCGTGACGGCGCTTCGAGAAATCGCGGACCAGAAGGTCTACTTCGCGAGCCCGGTGAGGGCCGCGGTCGAAGAGTTCATCGCCGAGACCAAAGCCAACGATTCCCAGGCCTGAGCCGGCCTACGGGTTCGGGGCCCTTCGACGACCGTTCGCCCCATCTTTGCAGGCTGAGAACGCCCCAGGTAGCCTGATGTTGGGGTCATGGCTCGCATCAGCATCATCGGGCCAAGCGGGCGACAAGAGCGTCAGCTCTTCCGTCACAACTCGCTTGGGCGGCATCCAAGGAACACGCACCAGGTCCTCGACCGTGTGGTCTCCAAGGAGCATTGCCACATCGAGCTGATCGGGGACGCGTACGTTCTCAAGGACCTGGGCTCGCTCAACGGCACGTACATCAACGGCGACCGCGTCGACGGCGAGCAGTCGCTCGAGCCCGGTGACGAGATCACGATTGGCTCGACGCGCATCATTTTCGACCCGCCAGACCGGGCCACTTCGATCTCCTTCGACGCGCTGCTGAACGACGAGCCGCGAGAGGCCACCAACCGATTCAAGATCGGCGACACAAACGCGGGCCCGCTGATCCGCGCCAAGGTGTCGGCACTCGCCGACAAGACCTTTTTCGCCGAGGAGCTGGTTCAGGACGATGCGTCTTTGCGTCGCGACTACGAGAAGCTCCGCGCGAGCTACGAGGTGACCCGCGCGATCGAGCTCGGCACCAGCATCACCGCGCTTTGCAGCAAGATTCTCGAGGTCGCCTTTCGTCTCGTTCCTGCAGACCGCGGCGTCGTGCTCCTACACAACGAACAGAACGTTCTGGAGCCGGTTTCGGTGCGCTCGGCGGAGGACGTCGACCCGAACCAAGAGG
>CAMYMX010000663.1 GCA_947259605.1 uncultured Polyangiaceae bacterium
CCGCCGAGGTTTCGGGGGTTCTGTTCACGGCCAACCCGCTCACGGGGGATGCCGGAGAGGTCGTGATCAACGCCGCGTATGGCTTGGGGTCGTCGGTCGTCGACGGCCGCGTGACGCCCGACACCTATCGAGTCGACAAGGCCACGGGCCAGCTGCGCGACCGGGTCCTCGGCGAGAAGGCCCAGCAAACCTTGCTCGATCGTTCGGGCGGCGTACGTGAGGTCGCGGTGGCTCCGGCAGAGCGCCAAGCGCCGGCGTTGAGCGAGCAGCAGCTCCTGCAGCTGACCGAGCTGGCGATCCGAGTGGAAAGACATTTTGGCAGTCCGCGAGACGTCGAGTGGGCGTTCGCCGAACACGAGCTCTATGTCCTGCAAGCGCGACCGATCGTGGTTCCGAGCATGCGAACTCGACGCAGCTCACGACGGGATCGCCCCGTCGATCGCCGCAAGATCGTCTGGAGCAACGCGAACGTCGGAGAGGCGCGTCCCGGTGTCGCCACGCCCTTTACCTGGTCTGTCCTCAGTCAGTTCAGCGAGCTCGGCTTTCGGCGGGCGTTTGGCGCCATGGGCTGTGCGGTCCCGCGCGACGCTGAGCTCGTCGGCGACTTCCGCGGGCGGATTTACATCAATCTGACCGAATTCAGCGCGATCTTGTCGCAGATCCCTTGGATTCATCCGGCCGCTTTGGTTCGGCTCGGCGGTGGGCAGTACGCCTCCGAGCTCGATGAAGTCGTGGCTGAGCGGAGCTCGACGGGCTTCTTACTCCGTTTGCCGCAGACCATTTCACGATATGCCCGCGAAAACTTCCGCCTCGAGGCGCGCGTAGAGGAGTTCGAGCAGTACTTCTCGGACGAGCGGATGCGAATCAACGGCATTGACCCTCGGCTCCTCGAGCCCAGCGGCCTCGACCGGATGCTCGGAGACGTCGAGCACCTCTTGGACGAGACGGGCTCGATCATGCTGACAGCCTACGCGAACCTCCTGAGCGCCGTCCTCGTGCTCACCGGCTTGCTGAGGGCCTTCGCGCGGAGTCAGGGCTCCGGCTTGTACCGCGAGCTGCTTTCCGGTTTGCAGGACGTCGACAGCGCGCGTCCCGGGTTCGTGCTGTGGCAGATCGCCCAGCTAGCACGCCACGAGCCCGAGCTGGCCGAGCGCATTCGGACGGCCGACCTCAGAAAGCTCACCCTGTCCGGCCTTCCGCGCGGCCGCACACGGGAAGCCCTGACTCGCTTTCTCCAAGACTATGGCTTCCGAGGCATCCGCGAAGCCGAGATCGCCGCGCCGCGCTGGTCCGAAGACCCTACGCTCATGTTCGCGACGCTGCGCTCGCATCTCGGGGGTACCGTTGACCTTGTCCAGCGGGGGCGCGACCTGCAGTCGGTCCGGGAAGAGGCGGAAGAGAAGCTCAAGAAGAGCGTTCCTTTCGCGCTTCGGCCTGCGGTTGCAAAGCTTCTCGACTTGGTGCGTCACTTCACCCGCATGCGCGAGCACCTGCGTGGTCACGTGGTCGAGGTCCTCGGCATGTTTCGCCGAGTCGCCCTCGAGGCCTCCCGCCGCATCGAAGCTCGCGAGCCCGAGGCCGGTTCGGACGCCGTGTTCTTCCTGACGCTCGGGGAAGTTCGGCGCGTTCTCTACGATGAGAACGAACGCGTCGCGATCCGCGTCCAGCGGCGCCGCTTGGAGTACGATCGCAACCGGGCGCTGCCCGAACCGCCTACGACTTTCGTAGGCTTCCCCCCTGATGATCTAGCCGTTGCCTCGAAGGCAAAGCGTCTGCGTGGCCTGGCGGCGAGCCGAGGCGTTGCCGAGGGCAGGGTGCGCATCCTCCGAGACGCTAGCCAGGCAGCCCACTTCGAGCCTGGTGAGGTGCTCGTGGTGGCGGCTGCGGACACCGGATGGGCACCGTTGTTCCTGGCTGCGTCGGGTGTGGTCACCGAGCTCGGCGGCCCTCTCTCTCACGCGGCGATCATTTTGAGAGAGTACGCCGTGCCTGCGGTGGTCAATGTCGCCAATGCAACCCGCTCGCTTTGCGATGGGGACATCGTTCGAATCGACGGGGACGCAGGGACCGTGGAGATCCTCGATGCTTGAGGCCGAGAGCGTCGAGCCCGAGATCATCCACCACGACGAGCATCTCCTCATCGTTCACAAGCCTCCTGGCCTTCCGACGACCGCGCCACACGCAGGGGAGCCGTCGCTCGTTCGGTGGGTGTCCAAACGGTTTGTAGACCTTCGCCCACACGCCACCTCTCGCCTCGATTCTCAGGTCAGCGGCTTGGTCACCTTTGCGCTCACAACCAAAGCGAACCGGAC
>CAMYMX010000664.1 GCA_947259605.1 uncultured Polyangiaceae bacterium
ATCCCCGCGAGCTCGTCTTTGCGTTCGCGTTGCATCAAGCGCGTCGCCTCTTCGGGAAGCGAAGCGCCTTCGTGGCAAACTTTGTAGACCGCCTCGGAAATCGGCATCTCCACGCCTTCCCGAGTCGCGAGCTGGTGAACCGCCATCGAGGTTCGATAGCCTTCCGCGACCGCCTTTTGGGAGGAGACGATCTCGCGTGCGGTTTTGCCGCTGGCAAGCTGTAGGCCGAGTTGACGGTTTCGAGATAGCTCGCCGTTGCAGGTGAGGCTCAGATCGCCGACCCCGGCGAGGCCGAGAAAGGTGAGCGGGTTCGCACCGAGCGCTACGCCTAAGCGCGCCAGCTCCGCCAGGCCGCGCGTCATGAGCGACGCCACGGTCGAGGCGCCGAGGCCCAAGCCGTCCGCTGCGCCGCAGGCCACGGCAATGACGTTCTTCAACGCACCACCGAGCTGGACCCCGACCACATCGTCGCTTGCGTAGACGCGAAGAAGCGGCGAATGAAGGATCGTTTGGACGCCCCGGGCCGTCTCGATGTCGCCTGCAGCAAGGCTCACATCCGCTGGCAGCTGCGAAGCGATGTCTTTCGCGAAGCTCGGGCCGGAAAGGAAGGTCGCCGATGGCGCGTGCTTGGGAATGGTGTCCGCCAGCACGTCGCTCATGAGCGCGAGGCTTTCCTGCTCGATGCCCTTGGCCGTGGAAGTGACGAGCGCGCCTGGCGGCAGATGCGGTGCCGCCTGGGTGGCGACGCCGCGCATGAAGCTCGACGGCACCACCAGCAACACCAAGTCGGCCCCTTCCAAGGCCGTCGCCATGTCATTGGTGAAGAGCAGGTCCTCCGGCGTCGGGAAGCCCGGAAGATAGGCCGTGTTTTCGCCTTTGGCGGCGACGCGTTCGGGGAGCCCGTCGTCGAAGGCCCAGACGCGTGTCTGGTGACCCAGGTTATGAGAGTAGAGGGCCAGCGAAGTGCCGAATGCCCCCGCGCCTAGGACGCTGACGTTGGTCATGGAGGGAGTTAACGCCTCCGCCGCGCGCACGTCAACTCAGGCCCGTTCGAAGCCCTGCACCAGGAGGGTTCCCATGGGCACGGGGTTGGCTTCCTCGAGCCGGTGCAAGGCTTTGGCCAGCCGCCAGTTTGCCAGCGCGAGCCAGGGGGAGAGCACGAAGAGGGTGCGGGTCGATACGAGGCGGAAGCCCGTCTCCTCGCCGAGTGCTCGAAGCGACCTCGGGTGATAGCCGGCGACATGTTGCTCGCCATCCATCGTCGGGACGAGGCGGAGGCGATCGAGGGACCACTCGAGCGCTGGCCAATAGCTGTGCATGTTCGGGGTTGAAATGACGAGCCGACCGCCCGGAACGAGGAGCCGATGGAAAGTGCGCAAGACGGCGCGCCCCTGTTCGGGATGAATGTGCTCGATGACCTCGAGGCACGAGATCCGCTCGAAGCTCGAGGGCTCGAAGGCGAGCTCATCGACCAGGCCATGACGAAAATTCAAATTTGAACGGTGGAACTGCTGCTGGGCAAAGGAAATGGCCTCGCGGTTGCCGTCGACCGCGGTGACCTCCGTGCCGTTGACCGCAGCAACCATGTCCGCGAACACCCCGGACCCGCAGCCGACGTCGAGCACCCGCATCGAAGGGCCCACCTCGAGCATCTGGAGGCAGACCTCGAATCGGGTCTGGTGCCAGAACCGCTGGGGCGCGCTGCCCGCAAACGCCGCTTGAAACTGGTAGTTCCCGGGGATCTGGATTGCGTCGCCCAGCCGCCGCTCGCTACTGGTCATGCAGGGTCACCTTGCGTGGCGCAGCGTTGGCCCGGGGCGAGCTGTCGATCGTTCGCTGAACCGGGAGAAGCGGACGGTAGCGACCGAACAACTGGTTGAGCCGGATAGCGCCGAGATCGCGCACCATGGCCGCACCGTCTCGAAGAACATTGACGGTCGATGTCTCATTGCATCGCAGACGCACAGGCAGCCGTTTGATGTCGTAGTTTCGCTTGAGCGCGATGTAGAAGAGCTCGACGTCGAAGGCGAAGCGGTTGATGCGTCCGACGCTAAACAAATCTTCGGCGACGTGATCCCGAAACCCCTTGAGCCCGCACTGGGTATCGAACCAGCCTCCTGCGACCAATCGCCCGACGACGGTCGAGTACACATGACTGGCTGCGCGACGAAACCACGGCACGTGCAGGTAGTAGCTGGATTCGTCGAGTGTTCGGTCCCCGGCGACGAAATGAAACTCTTTGAAATCGAGATACCAGAGCATCGCCTCGATGTTGGCGAGCTCGTAGGGGACGTCGATGTCGGTGTAGAAA
>CAMYMX010000665.1 GCA_947259605.1 uncultured Polyangiaceae bacterium
CAATGATATCGATTCGCTCGACTTGAACCGGCAAACATTGGTCGGGAAGGGCGCAAAGCTGGAGACTCTGAAGAAGCGCATCACGGAAGTATGGGTCGCCGAGGACGTATGACTCCTCCGGTGCTTCCTGAGCCGTGAACGAACACTCATCGGAGCTAAGAGCGCTAACGCGCCTGATTCTTTGAAACCGAGCACCTTGGAACAGTATTGAACCGTATAGATCCGTCCGTGGGTCGATATTCGTCTTGGTCGGAAGATGGCGCGGCTCGAACAGGAGAGCGTCGTCGTTGCTCCCGTCCAAGACGAAACGCGCATCGAAATGATTCGATTTGTATCCCGTCTGTTCGGAACGCACGGATACGTGCACTTCCGGTGCATCTGACTCTCCATCGAGAACGCGGGCGTTGACCTCGATGGTGAGACCGCGATCTGGGTCCACCAGAATTGGTTTGCGCAGACGGACATTCTGGATGCTCAGGGCGGGAAGGTTGACGCGTCCCAGAACGTACGCGACGGCCTGCCCCATCGCCTCGAGTCCGAACACCGTGGGCAGTAAGTACGAACCTTTGTACCGATGGTCACGAAGGTATGCATCGCGATCGAGGTCCAGGTGAGAACGGGCGCAGATCTCGACTAGCGGTTGATGGAAACGGATGTCTTCCAGGAAGCGAGTTCCCCTCGGCAGCACCGGGAGTTGCGGTCGCCACGTGTCAATTCCGCCCAAACGACCCGATACGATCAGCTGACGATGGCCAGCATCGTGTTCGAAAATGTCCAGGAAGCGGCTTACCCCTTCCTCCACCGGGATCGCGTCCGTGCCAAGCTTCGCAAGGCCTTCGACGGTTCCGAGCTTGGCGCCCATGCCGATCTCTTCCCAGATGCTGAACGCGATGGAAATCGCCGTCATCTCAGGATGGGTCTCAGCGAAGGCGCCCAAGGAGCGGTCCAGCGCCTGGTTTGCAAACGCGTACCAGGCATTGTTTGGCATTCCCGTAACGCCGATGATCGACGTCAACGCGCAGAAGATATCGGGGGGGTCGTCGTGCAAAGCGTCGAAGAGGTTGAGCGCTCCAACCAGCTTTGGGCTGATCTCCTCGCGCGCCTCATCGGCGGAAACTTTGTTCGCGCGTCGCGGACGATTGATGGCTGCCCCGTGAATCACCGCGGCAACGTGCCCCTTGTGTCGTCGCGCTGCCTTCACCAAGCGCGCAACATCTTCGGAATCTGTCACGTCGCATTGAACGTACTCTGCTCTGAGTCCTTCGTGCTGGAAGCGCTCCAAGGTCTTGCCGATTTCGGTGTCGCTGCCGGCCTCGGGCGCGTCTTCCGGATGAGGGGAGCTGCCGGCCAAGACCATGCGGGCACCCGTCTTGCGGGCCAGTGCAAGCGCGCACTCGGCCGTGATACCCCGTGCCCCGCCGGTGACGATGACGACGTCATCCGCACCAAGTTGCCGCGAACGCGGCGTGAGTTCGCGGCGCCGAACGACGTGTGGGCGCGCGATACGCCGTGTTTCGCCCACGTAGAAGGCGCTGTCGTAAGTCCTGTCGGTTGCTGTCTCTCTCGCGATTGCGGAGCAGAGCTGTTCGCTGCCCATGGATTCGTCCACGGTGAGAACCCGAAAGTGGACGCCTCGGCGCTCCAGATGCAGCGCGGCGACGAAAGCGTCGTAGCCCCAATCGAAATTGTCCACGACTTCGGCGCTGCGCTGAACGAAGACAATCGTCCGCGGTGTGTCCGCGCTTGCCGATGACGCAAGGCCCTTTGCGATGGACGAGAGAACCCCTGTCAAGTTGTTGAACCGCGCTTTCGCGTCCGCCCCCTTGCTGGCGTCGGAAAGAACCGCGATCACGACGTCGGAGTCGCAGTCGGACGCCGCGACTGTCGGGGCAGCGGTGACCTCAGAAGCCTTGCTTCGCATCGTCGCCCAGAGCTCGGTTGCGGCGACGGAGCCATCGTCGAGGATAGAAACCGAGCGATTTTCCCAGAAATTGGAAGCCTCCTCCGGCAGCAACGCGTCCTCCCACTCCATGGCGAAGCTGCGCGTCCAGCTGGGGTAGCTCTCGGAGATTGCCGCTGCGCGGGTGGGCGAAATGCTCCCCGAGCGGCTCTTCTTGGCGGACGCCATACGGCGCTCGAGGTCCTGGGCAATTTCCCCCAGTGTCGAGTTCGCGACCTCCGCTGGATCGAAGTCGCCGGCGTACCCCAAAGCGACCGCTGCGTCCACGACCACCTGAACGGTCTTGATCGAATCCATGTGCAGGTCGTCGACCATTCGAAGATCGTCCGTGAGAGTTTCGACGGGGAATCC
>CAMYMX010000666.1 GCA_947259605.1 uncultured Polyangiaceae bacterium
CGGCCATCATGCAGCTCCCGGGCCGCTCGCCTGCGAACGCGGCGATGACCGCCATGACCATGGACACGCTGTCGAACGGGCGCTTCATCATGGGGCTCGGGACTTCGGGTCCGCAGGTCGTGGAAGGCTGGCACGGCGTACCCTTCAACAAATCACTCACCTGGCTTCGCGAGTACGTCACCATCGTGAAGAAGATTTTCGCGCGCGAAGCGCCGCTCGAGTTCAACGGCGTCCGGTACCAAATTCCGTATCGCGGCCCGGGCTCTTCTGGCCAGGGCAAACCGCTACGAAGCATGATACGCGCGCGGGCGGATATCCCGGTCTTCACCGGTTCGATGGCTCCGAAGTCGCAAGCGATGTCGGCCGAAATCGCGGACGGCTGCTTGCTCACCTGCATGCACCCGGAGCGTCCCGAAGTTCTGATGAAGAACTTCGACGAAGGCTTTGCAAAGGCCGGGAACGGCAAGGGCGTGGACAACTTCGATATTGCCCCCACCGTTGTGGTCATCATCGGCGACCCGCCGCACGCGATGACGCCTTGCAAGATGCAGCTCGCGCTCTACATCGGTGGCATGGGTTCCAAAACGAAGAACTTCTATAAGGACTACCTCAGCCTCGTCGGTTTCGAAGAAGCCTGCGAGAAAGTCCAAACGCTGTTCCTCGACGGCAAGCGCAATGAAGCGATTGCCGCGGTGCCCGACGAGTTGGTCGATGCACTCTATCTCGTCGGCTCCAAAGATCGCATCCGCGATCGGTTTCAGCGCTGGAAAGATTCGCCGGTCGGGACTCTGATGGTCGGTTCACAGGACATGGAGACGCTCCGCTTCATGGCCGAGCTCAACGCGTGAGGCAGCAATGAAGATTGGAATCGTAGGTGGCACCGGGCGCGAGGGTCGTGGCTTGGCCGTTCGTTGGGCGAAGGCGGGGCACCATGTGTTCATCGGCTCTCGCCAGGCCGAAAAGGGTGCGGCAAAGGCCGCCGAGTTTTCGCAGGAGTTTGGAGTCAGCGTCCAGGGCGCAGATAACGTCGCGGCGTGCGAGCACGCCGACCTGATCGTCGTGACGGTTCCCTACGGCGCGCATCGCCCCACGTTCGACTCGATCAAGGATGTGGTCGACGACAAAGTCATCGTCGACATCACGGTGCCTCTGCAACCGCCCAAGGTCCGCTCCGTGAACTTGCCGGAAGGCCAAGCGGCCGCCTTGGAGGCCCGTGCCTTGCTCAACGAAGGCACTCGACTCGTCGCGGCGCTGCACCACATCAGCTCGGAGCACCTCAGCAACCCGGCGCACACGTTCGATTGCGATGTGCTGGTCTGTGGTGACGACAAGGAAGCACGAGCGGCCGTCATTTCGTTGGTCGCGGACCTGGGCCTCCGAGGGATCGACGCCGGTGTCTTGAAAAATGCCATCGCTCTCGAGTCGATCACGCCCGTTCTCTTGCACATCAATCGCCGTTACAAGAGCGTTGGCTCTGGCATTCGCATTACGGGCATCCCGGAGACGGAGTGAGCCGCAACGAGCCGAGTTCGGGCGACCTTCGCGTCGGGCCGGAGCTCTTGGTTCGCACGATCCCAGGCGTGCCATCGATCGAGGTCGGCGATGACCTGTTCCAGGTCATCGGATCGAGCCTCGAGCGGGCCGAGATCGACCTTGCCGACGGAGACGTGATCGTCATCGCCAGCAAGATTGTCTCCCGTGCGGAAGGCTGCTTCGTCGATTTGGGAAGCACTGTTCCGAGCGACGCAGCTCATGAGCTCGGACACGAGCTCCAGAAGGACCCGCGCCTCGTAGAGCTAATCTTGCGAGAGAGCGTTGGCATCTCGCGAAAGACCAGCGGCGCATTGATCGTTCGGCACCGTCTGGGTTTCATTTCGGCCAATGCTGGCATCGACTCGAGCAATGCGGCGCCCTCAAACGCCCCGAAAGGAAGCGGCCCCTGGGTGCTGACCTTGCCTCGGGATCCAGATGCGAGCGCAGCGTTGCTTCGGAGCAAGCTCTGCGAGCGCTTCTCCTCGGAGGTTGCGGTTCTCATCACCGACTCTTGGGGGCGTCCGTTTCGACGTGGCACGGTAGGCTTTGCGCTCGGTGTTGCGGGGCTGCCGGCGGTCTGGGATCGCCGTGGTGCGATCGATCGCCATGGCCGCGTCCTGCAGGCTACCGAGTCGGCAGTCGCCGACTCCGTTGCGGCGGCAGCAGATCTCGTCGCCGGACAGGCCAATGAAGGGCGTCCGTTGACCTTGGTTCGCGGGCTTCATTTCAAAGCGTCGCACGATTCCGCAGCTGTCTTGCTTCGAGATCCCGAAGAT
>CAMYMX010000667.1 GCA_947259605.1 uncultured Polyangiaceae bacterium
ACCGGCGGCCCAAGGTGATCAACCCCTCAGCAGTGCTTTGGCCGCGAACGCCTCGGCCTCGCGCCCTCAGCTCTCGCCTGAGTACGTGGATCGCCTGAGTGACGGCCGCGGGACCTTGCAATGCCGCTTCCTCGAGAACGCCTCGAGCTCGCTCTTCATTCTGTTCAGGCCATAAGCCGTCCAATCGCAAGAGCGACTCCGCTTCTTCGACCCAGTCCGCCAGATCCATGTGGACGATCGTACCAGAGCGAAGATCTTGGGAGAAGGGTCAACGTGGTCGGAGAAGGTAACAAGGGGGATCCCTACGGCTACCACTCAAACGCCATGGAGTGCGCGGACTGAACCGCCCCGGCAACAATTCGTGGAGCTTCACGCTGCCTCTGCGAGTGCCGATATCTCTCGATCCAATGTACGTGCTGGCAGCTGGCCCCCTAGAATCGGGTTGTAGAGTCCCTTGGGTAAGTGATAGCGTCCGAGGTCCCGCCAATTGCAATGCACCCTCCGGGGCACAGGAGGCATCCATGTCTGATTTGCGTTTGTTGCCATCACTAGTTCTAGGCCTCGCCTTCGCGTTTGCAGCGGCAGGCTGTTCTTCGGACACCACTTCGAACGAAGTGCAAGCGACACAGGCCCACCAAGAAAAGGTCACCATTTGCCATGTGGCTGGCAATGGTAAACGCATCGAAATCACGATCGGTGCTCCTGGGGCCGCCAATCACCTGAAGAACCATTCTCAAGACTGGCGTGGCCTGTGCGACGTGGAGCCACTTGAGTGTCCGTCGAAGGGCGACCTAACCACCGCTGCGGAAATTCTTCCAGACCTGCTGCCTGACCCCGACACACTCTGGGAATGGCAGACGTTTATGGTCGGACTCGGACTACGACTTCCGGCCAACGAGCCCCTCGCAAAGTGGCACGACTTTCTCGCAGCGAAGCTCGAGGGCTTTGGACTCGACGTAGTGCGAGAACCGGTGAGTGTCGGCGAGTGGTACGATCACCGTGCGTGGTCGCTCACATTGCTCGACAATGGCAAGGAGACGAATGTTCCCGTCGCTTCGTACTATCCATATTCCGGGCAGACGCCTGAAGGTGGAGTCGTGGGCGAGCTGGCCGACGCCGGGCTTGGCGGTGAGGAGGATTTCGATGAGGGCGACTTCACCGGGAAGATCGCGTTGATCGAGCAACCCCGGTTCCCGGTCCCAATCGCGGCACTAGCCAACCCCAGCTATGTCTACGACCCGGACAACAACGTGGACCTAATGGAGCCCTACGATCGGGCATCCATTGCGTTTCTGGCGCCCCAAGTCGAATCGCCGGCCCTCGCCCGAGACGCTGGCGCCGTGGCCGCGATTATTGCGCTCGACTACAGCCCTGGAAACGCGGCCGGCCAGTTCACCCCGTTCCAAGACCCACCCCAGGGCATCCCCACAGTCTACGTCGACCAACCAACGGGGGCGATGCTGCGGGAGCGCGTCGCTCAGGGCGCCACGGTGCGCCTCGAGTTGCTCGTCGACATTCATGAATCCGGTATAACGCATGACATCATCGCAACGCTTCCTGGACGTAGCTCCGATGAGATCATCATCGTCAACACGCACACCGACGGCACGAGCTCGGCTGAGGAAAACGGCGGGATTGCGGTTTTGGCGCTGGCGCAGTATCTATCTTCGCTGCCCGACGTGTGCCGCGACCGAACGTTCATCTTCGTCCTGACGCCGGGGCACTTCTACTACGACCTCGAGGACACCCAGCGGTTCATCGATCGTCACCCCGAGATCATCGAGAAGTCAGTCGGCTCGTTGACCACCGAGCACCTCGGTCAAATGGAGTGGCTCGACGATGAAATGGGTTACCACGCCACAGGGCTTCCGGAGTTGTCCGTGCTGTATGGGTCGGACACGCCGGTTCAATCGATCGGAGAGAACGCTGTGATCGCCGAAGACCTCCGGCGGACGATAGGCTCACGGCCGTTGGCCGGAGGGAGATACTCGGGCGTTGGACGCCAGCTCAATATGGCCGGCGTTCCAAACCTTGCCTACCTCACAGGTCCGAATGCGATGCTCTCGTGGGGCGAGCGCACCGGGGAAAATGCGTACACACAGAATCTCGATAAGACGGACCGCGACCGGATGCACCAAGAGATCCGAACGTTCGCGCGCCTCGCGACTTCGTTGGATGGGACTCCGGCTGAGGTGCTCTGCGAAGGGATGTGCAGGGACACCATGGCGCCTTGACCTGACGTTGACGTAGCGATGTGAAATCAGCTGATATGAAGTGACGAACCGTGAACACGACGATGCGGGC